>NZ_JBFLUG010000463.1:0-797 GCF_041008525.1 Parafrankia sp. FMc2
CCGCGGCCACCGCGGTTTCTTTGTTGGTTCTCACAAACTACGGAGAATCACACGGTGGCCGCGCCCGTTCGGACGCCACGCCGTCGCCCACTCCAGAGACCACACGCCGACCACTGTCACTGGAGTATTAGGTGCCCTGCGCTCACCCCTGTTGTAGTCCGGGAGGAGATCTGTGGTGACGAAGCCGTCCAACCTGTCGAGATAAATATTGGAGAGGATTGGGGAAACTACGCCTCCAACGCACTTGGCAACTTCGAGTTCGAGGTCACGCTGAGCTACCGGCGGCTGGAACTGCCTCGGCGTGTCGAGGTGACGTCACGACACAGGCGGTAGTACTGATCTGGCTGTGGGTGATCGTCGTCGTGTGGGTGCGGGTGAGTACGCCGAGCGGGTGAACGCTGCGGCGCAGCTGCTGGAGGGCGGCGTTCCGATCGAGGACGCCGCCCTTCTGCTGTCCGCGCGGTTTGGGGTTTCGCTGCGGCAGGCCCGGCGTTACGCCGATTCGGCGGTGGATGGACGGGTGGTCGTGCCTGAGCCGACGGTGGTGTTCACGGTCAAGCTTCCCGCTGCGCTGGCCGAGCGAACACGCGAGGAAGCCCGGGCCTGCGGCACGACGATTTCGTCGCTCGTGACCGGTGCTTTGTCGGACTATCTCGTCTCAGCCGCGGCGGGAAGTCCGACGGATGAATGAGCGGGCGATCGCCCTTGAGTATGCGTTCGACCGCCACGCGGCCCGGGATCTGTCGATCGCGTACGGAGTCCTGGTCCCACCGCGGCGGCTGAAAATCCAGACGGAC
>NZ_JBFLUG010000464.1:0-788 GCF_041008525.1 Parafrankia sp. FMc2
TGGGGTCGATCAAGTCGAACATCGGTCACACGCAGGCCGCGGCCGGTGCGGCCGGGATCATGAAGATGATCCTCGCGATGCGCCATGGCACCCTGCCGGCGACGCTGCACGTGGACGAGCCGACGTCGAACGTCGACTGGGCGGCCGGCGCGGTCGAACTGCTCACTGCGTCCCGGGCCTGGGAGGAGAACGGCCGGCCGCGCCGCGCCGGCATCTCCGCGTTCGGGGTGAGCGGCACGAACGCCCACGTCATCCTCGAGCAGGCACCGGCACCGGCGACGGAGCTGGTACCGGCTCCCGGCCAGCCCACGCAGCCGGCCGGAGCAGCACTGTCGGTGGTTCCGGTGCTGGTCTCCGCTCACGACGAGGCGGCGTTGCAGGCCCAGGCGGGACGTCTCGCCGCGACGGATGCCGATGTCCTCGCGGTGGGCGCGGGCTCGGTGCGCCGGGCGGTGCTGGCGCATCGTGCGGTGGTGCTGGCCGCCGACAGCGAGGAGCTGGTGGACGGGCTGGCCGCGCTGGCGGCAGGGACCGCGTCGCCGCGGGTCGTCGCGGGTGCGGCGGGGGAGGGCCGACTGGCGGTGGTCTTCACCGGCCAGGGCGCCCAGCGGATCGGCATGGGCCGGGAGCTGTACGAGACCTTCCCCGTGTTTGCGGACGCCTTCGATGCCGCCTGTGCGCATCTGGATCTTCACCTGGACCGGTCGGTCCGGGCGTTGATCGACGGCGCCGAGCCGGAGCTGCTCGACCAGACGGGGTATGCGCAGCCCGCGCTGTTCGCCGTCGAG
>NZ_JBFLUG010000465.1:0-786 GCF_041008525.1 Parafrankia sp. FMc2
CTGCCCGGAATACAGGTAGACCGCCGCCGCACTCACCCGCGGCCCGTACTGGGTTGGGGCATCCACCCCCGCCGGTGCGGTCGCCTTCGTCCGTGTCCCGCAGCCGCACTCCCGCTCGACGAGCTGATGTTCGGTCACGTGCGGGCGGAGCTCGGGCAGGTCGAACACCTGCCGGCGTTCGGTCCGGATCACCGGCCGGCCCGAAAGCCGCACCCCGCACCCCGCGCACGGCCCCGGCTCATGCGCGACTGAGGTGCCCCTTTTCTTCCGGACAGTGACCCCTACTAGAATAGATGGGGGTAGTCCGGAGGGAATGATAGTTGACGCAGAAGCGCAGAAAGTTCACGCCTGAGTTCAAAGAAGAAGCCGTGAGGATGGTGATCGAGACATCCCGTCCGATCGCCACTGTCGCACAGGAACTCGGCATAGTGGAAGGAACTCTCGGAAGCTGGGTCGCCACCTACCGGCGCGCCCACGCCGGCGAGCCACCGCCACCGACCGCCGACGAAAGCGCCCGGCTACGCGAACTCGAACGGCAGAACCGTGAGCTGCTCATGGAAAACCAATTCTTGAAAAAAGCCGCGGCGTACTTCGCCAAGGATCATCGGTGAGCGACACGTTCGAGTTCATCGATGCGGAGTACGCCACCCGCATCACCGCAAGGCTCCGGCACGCTCGCGTTCTGAGTTGATCTGTCCGTGATCTTCGGGTCTGGTGGTTCGTCCGGGTTGTCAGGGGAAGCCGTGAAGGTCGAGTGCGGCGGTGGCGGTCTTGTGGGCGCGGCGG
>NZ_JBFLUG010000466.1:0-776 GCF_041008525.1 Parafrankia sp. FMc2
TGTCCCGAGCAACCTTGATCAGACGCAGTGCCTCGACCGCGCCATCGGCTGTCTTCGGGATCGCCGTCACGACGCCGGCGGCGACCTGGCGGGCCGCGTGCTCGGCGTCGATCGTGTCGCTCTTCCCAGCGTGGCGACGCACGCCGCTACGTGGCGGCCGGCTGACCTCCCGAACCTCGTAGCCGCGTTTCCGTAGGAAGCCCGCCAGCCCGCGTCCGTAGGACCCGGTCCCCTCAACGCCGAACGCGACCAGCCGCCCGGGAGATTGCAGGATTTCGAGGCAGAACGCGAGGAGTTTGGCGTAGCCCGTCGCGGTGGCCGGGATCACCAGGTCCGCGAGGTGGCCTCCGAGGCCATCGAGGAGTACTGCGACATGCTGATCCTTATGGGTGTCCACGCCGACGATGACATCGTCACGGGAAAGCGTCATGCTGGGCATTGGCTGGTGGATCTCCTTCACAGATCACCGGTCACATCCCGCCGGTCAGGCGGGCGGACAGGACTGCGATGAGACCCTGTTGCGATCAGGCTCCTATCAGGTCACTGCCCGCCTGACCGACGGTCCAGAGGCCGCCACCGCGATGGCCGACAGATCAACCCAAAGGCACCCGAAGGGCCGGTCGTTTGACGGGTCAGGCCAGCGCGGCGACGACAACATGATGCTCGCAATCGTTGGAGACGTGCGGGCGGGAATGGCTCTGGTCGATGTTCAGGTAGGCCAGGAGGGCGGCGACCGGCTGGGACGTCATCGAGGTCCCACGGTCGGCGTGGACAGC
>NZ_JBFLUG010000467.1:0-771 GCF_041008525.1 Parafrankia sp. FMc2
GCGGTGAGGAAATCTTCCAGGTCGGTGGCGGCGCGGGCGGCCATCGCCGCGACCGTGCCCGCGGACAGCGGTATCCCGACCAGCTCGGCGAGCGCGGTCGCGGTCCGGTCCTTCGACAGGAACTGGCCCGCGTACAGGTAGACCGCCGCCGCACTCACCCGTGGCCCGTACTGGACCGGAGCGTTCACCCCGGCCGGCGCCGCGGCCTTCGTGTGCGCCCCGCAGCCGCAGGCCCGCTCCACCAGCTGATGTTCGGTCACGTGTGGGCGTAGTTCGGGTAGGTCGAATACCTGCCGCCGTTCGATCCGAGCCACCGGCCGACCCGTAAGCGACGCCCCACAGCCTCCGCACGGGCCCGGTTCGTGCCGCAGACGCACATCAGGATCATCCACCAGGCACAGCGTCGACCCGGGATGCCCCGGCTGCCCACCAGGACGCCGGCCCGTCTTCGTCCGCAACGACTTCGGGGGCGGCTTCGTCAGCCCGTCCGAACTCGGCGGCTTCCCCGAGTTCCGGGACGTCTTCGCGACCTGCGCTTCCAGCTCGGCGATCCGCGCCAGCGCCCGCGCCAGATCCGCCTGCAGGCTCACCACCAGCGCCGCGAGCTCGTCATACGACGGCACCGGCGGCGCGGACGGATCATCGGACACACCCGGACCCTACGACCCGATCAACCACGCCACACCAACACCTCAGGACCGCCAAGCCATCAAACCGTCCCAGTCGGCCGGGGATCGAAAAATAAACGATCTACAAGACCTGACCAGTTAC
>NZ_JBFLUG010000468.1:0-766 GCF_041008525.1 Parafrankia sp. FMc2
CCGGCTTCGTGCTGGCCTGGTCCCGGTGGCGCCGCCGCCACCAGGCACGCGCACAAGCCAGCCACTATCGCCGCCAAGCCGCAGCACTCCAACTCAACTGATCACAAAAGTCGGGCTGGAGTACTAGTGACCTATGCGACGAGCGTCCCCGCCGCGAACGGCACCGTCTGGCCGAAGAAAGCAAGCTCATTCTTGCGGCTGCTAGGCACAACGCCCTGGCTCGACCGGAACGGCATCGACTCATGGCTCGCCGCCGCTGACTGGACTGCGATCAGGGCTCGAAGCTCCAAATGAACACCGTCGGTCATCGACGGAGCCTGTGGGGTGTCAGAAGTCGGCCTGGGTCTGTGACCTGGGAGATGCGGCCGTACGGGGCCGGCGGGATGATGGTCAGCTATGTCGATCCGCCTGCTCTATCTGATCTTCGTGCGGGTGTGCGGCTGGCTGGTTCTCCTCGGTCGTTTGTCGGCGTCGGAGGACATCGAGCTGCTCGTGTTACGGCACGAGGTCGCCGTACTGCGCCGTACCCAGCCCAAGCCCCGGTGGGCGCTGACGCCCCTGTGTCGTCAAGTGGCCGTAGCGACTGGTGGGCTGGTGCGCGGGATGGCGTTGTAGATCTCGCGGGCGACGTAGCGCTTGAGTCTTCTGAGTCAAGTTGTCAGGCCGTGGGTGCGCTGGCGGGTCTGGTGGAGGGTGGGGTCGTAGGGGGTGGCGTTGTGCCAGCAGGCCCAGATCACCCGGATCCAGGCGCGGGCGACGATGCGGG
>NZ_JBFLUG010000469.1:0-765 GCF_041008525.1 Parafrankia sp. FMc2
GCGACCGGCGCCGTTCCGAACGGCGCGCCAAGGCCGCTGGTTTTCCCCGCCAGAAGCTGCTCAAGGACTTCGATTTCACCGCGAACCCCGCGATCGAGCCCGCCGTCATCCACACGCTGGCGAAGTGCGACTGGATCCGCAAGGGCCTGCCGCTATGCCTCATCGGCGACTCCGGCACCGGCAAGTCCCACCTGCTCATCGGTCTCGGCACCGAAGCCGCCCTCGCCGGTTTCCGTGTCCGCTACACGCTGGCTGCGAAACTCGTCAACGAGCTCGTCGAGGCCGCCGACGACAAACAGCTCAACCGCACCATCGCCCGCTACGGCCGCGTTGACCTGCTCTGCATCGACGAACTCGGATACATGGAACTCGACCGGCGCGGCGCCGAGCTTCTCTTCCAGGTCCTGACCGAACGCGAGGAGAAGAACAGCGTCGCGATTGCCTCCAACGAGTCGTTCTCCGGCTGGACGAAGACCTTCACCGACCCGCGACTCTGCGCCGCGATCGTTGACCGCCTCACCTTCGGCGGAAACATCATCGAGACCGGCACCGCCTCCTACCGCTGGGCCACTACCCGCGGCGGCAAGCAGACCACCGGCTGAACGCGGCCAGGAGATAATGACCGCGTGGTCGGTCAGGATCTCGAACACCTCGCCGCGGATGACGACGGGAACATCCTGCTCGCGTTCCACCCGGCCGGAGACAATATCGGCGTCCGCGACGCACCGCTGACCGTCTCACTGGTCGCACTTTGGCACGACGGCC
>NZ_JBFLUG010000046.1:0-57393 GCF_041008525.1 Parafrankia sp. FMc2
CAGCGCTGCTTCCCGCCCTCCCCGGCGCCTCCCGGGTCAGACTGCGCTCAGCTCCCACCAGACTGCTGCGACAGCCCGGCGAGGAGGTCTCGCACCTCCTTCGATTCCCAGCGCCTCACGGCGCACCTGCGCCTCACGGCGCACGCATGATCTCCGCCATGCTTTCGCCTCGATGCTCTTCGCTGAGGGTGTGCCGGCCGGACGGTCATGGAGCTGCTCGGGCACTCCACGATCCAGCTCACCATGAACACCTACACGCACGTGATGCCGGAGACCCAGCGCGACGCGGTCAGCCGCCTCGACCGGATCTTCAGCAACGATGCCGGCGAAGAGGATGAGGAGAACCTCGCTGGCTAACTCTGAAGCTGAGTGACTGACGGCGCCCCGGGACAGCTGCTTACCGCGCAGCGCCCGGGGCGTTGGCTACTTGCGACCCACCTAGGACATATCTACACATCCGTGAACACACGGTAACCACGAACGAGATCGAGGCCGGTCGAATCGCCAGATGAGTATCCGAGGTTGCACGGAAAGGCACAATATCCGCATGAAGCAGCCTCGACGCTCTAATGGTCAATGGCGGAAGCGCCACTTCTGGGAGACGACAGGCTTCTTGGTGGCCGTGCTGATTGTGGTTCTGGTCATCGGCCTATCATGATCAGAGTAGCCGCGAACCGCTGGGCATGTACCCGTACCTGAAACCGCAGCCGAGAACGGCATGTCCGCCCAGGGCTCTACGTCCAGACGAAAGCCACTTAGGTACAAAGTTGGGTACAGAACCCTTTTGGGAATAACTACCGAAAGCCAAAAGGCTTGGTAGATACGGGTGCGCCGCCAGGGACTTGAACCCCGAACCCGCGGATTAAGAGTCCGCTGCTCTGCCAATTGAGCTAGCGGCGCCTGCCCCCGCGTCTCCGCGGCGACGAGGACAACCATACCAGCTCCGCGAGGTACCTGACGCGGGGGGTGGCGGCCGGCTCCTGCCGATCATCCGGGACTGGAAGTCCCCGGCCGCCAGATGATCAGCAGGCATCGGTCGGGGGCGTTTACTCGGCCCCGGCCCCCCGGCCGCCGGCGGCGCGCTGCTACTCGCAGGCCACGCCGTCGTCGTCACTGTCGAGCTGGTACGGGTCGGAGCCCCGCACCTCGATCGGGCCCTGCACGTACTTGGGCCCGTTGCCGCTGCCGCCTTCGCAGTCATAGTCGGAGGCGTTCGGGTCCAGGCAGGCCCCCGAGTAGGAGGGGTGGCACGCCGAGGTGGCCGGCTGCTGCTGCGGCGGGGCGACAGGCGGCGGAGGAGGCGGCGGCGGGGCGGCTGCCCTGGTCACCGGTGCGGCGGGTGCCAACCCAGCGGGCTGCTGAGCAGCGGGGGGCGGCGCGGCCGGCGGCTGGGCGGCCTGCGGCTGGGCGGCCTGCGGCTGGGCGGCCGGCGGCTGGGCGCCTCGGGCGGGGGCTGGCGCCGGAGCACCAGGGCCTGCTGCTCCGGCCTGGGCCCCGGCCCGGGCTTCCGCACCGCCGCCTGATCCTGGCTTCCCGGCGATGCCGGTTCCTGCCCGCGCCGCAGGTCCCGCCGATGGGGCGAACGGTGGCGAGGGTGCGGGTGACGATGACGCCGGCGGAGTGGCCGCGACGGGTGGTGTGGTCATGGCCGGCGAGGTGGCTGCGGCCGGAACGCGGGCGGGTGTGGTGGTGGGTAGCCCGGCTGCGGCGCCGGCGAGGCGGCTGGCGTCCTGCGCGCCGGTGGAGTCCTCGTTCTGGCAGGCAGCGATCAACAGCATGGCGAGGGTGGCGCTGGCGCCGAGGAGGCGACCACGGGCAGCGCCGCGGCCTGGCGCCGCCGGGCGGCGACGACGACGCGGGTTGCGGAGGCCGCCCGGTCTCGATGCGCAAGGCATTCCCTGGCGTGGCCCGGGTACTTCACCGTTCGACGTCGCTGCGGGTGCCGCGCCGATCGGCGGTTCCGGGCTGTACGCCGCCCGACTGGTTCTGGGCATGGCTGAATCGGTCACTTCTGTATCTCCCCCCGAACTTTCTGTGACCGGGTCAGCGTAGGTATCTCGTCCGGTTTCGGGTCGAAATGGTTTCCGCGTTGCCGGAACCGCGTCTCATTGCAGTGACCTGGATGGCTCACGATGGCCTTGGTAGCCCGCACGAGTCGGATACGTGCGCTTCCCCTGAGGGGAGGGCCCCGAGCGGCCCGACGGGTGGAGGCGGGCAGGCAGGCCGCGGAACGCGTCCGGACTCCGCGCACACTCGTCGTGTGTGCACGCCTGGCGGGCGGGCGGGGCCACTTCGGGTGGCGCGGTGGTCGGGGCCGCCTGGTTACGGCCCCGACCACCAGCCGGAACGTGCGCTCAGTCAGGGTGCCCGGCCGCGCCGGCGAGGACGACGCCCGCGCCGACCCCGCCTCGGTGAACGTGCGGTTTCGGTGCCTGGTGATGCGCTCCGCGGCGGGATGTCGGCGTTCGGCCAGGCGTTCGGCCAGGCATTCGGCCAGGCGCCCGGATCAGGCAGGGGGACAGCGGAACGTCAGCGGGAGCCCTGGGTGAGGGCGACGGAGTCGGGCACTCGGACGGCTTCGGGAACGGTGAGCGGGATGATGCCCTGGATCTGCCCGATCACGTAGTGGGCCGACATCATCGCGCCCTCCTGCCAGCCGGGCAGCGGGGAGCTCTGGTCGCCCAGCACGTAGAAGCGTCCGTCCCCCTCTGGTTGGAGAAGCTGCTTGTAGGCCGCCATGTGCACGGGATCCTTCGAGTCCCAGCCGGCCCAGCCGCCGAGTTGGTGGGGCACCTTCTGCCAGGCGATGGTGACACCCTTCGCGGTGGGAACGACGCTCTCGTCAGCGAACGTCGGGTGCAGGTCCGCCGCACCGGCGCGCGCCTGCGCCAGGCGCTCCGACGGTGAGAGGTCGCCGAACTTCTCGGCCACGTCGGTGAAGTTGTAGGCACCGGTGACGGTTCCCGTCGCCGAGAAGTAGTCGTTGCTGGGATACCAGATCTGGGTGATCGGGTGGTTGGTCCAGCTGATCCCGCCGTAGATCTGGTCGGTGTCGTTCTCCCAGAAGCGTTCCTCGGCCTGCCAGCCGACCTTGCAGGTGTTCGCGAAGTCGACGGCGTTGATCGCGTCGCGGAACTCGGTGGAGAAGTTCGTCGGCAGTCGCCGCAGTACCGGCAGCGGGATGCTGCTGACGCAGTAGTCGGCGGTCAGCGTCCGTGATTCGCCGCCGCGCAGGTATTCGACGGCCACTCCCCCGTCGACCAGGCGGATCGCGGTGACCTCGGAGTTCAGCTCGACGATATCGCCGAACTTCTTGCTCAGTTCTCGTTCGAAGGCGGTCACGATGCGGTCCATCCCGCCGACCGGCTGGAACATCGTGGCCTGCCACAGATAGTCCACCGGCTGGTAGAAGCTGTGGCGCCAGAAGCCCGATTCCACCAGGTCCGGCAGCGGGATCGGAGGTGCAGAGCGGGGGAAGTCGTGCACGTCGGGATCCTCGATGTACCCGGAGCGGGTGGAGCCCTGGTAACTGTGGTCGTCCTCCAGGGAACCGAAGACCCGCAGCAGGTCCAGCAGCTCTCCGGTCGCGGTGTCCCGTTGCACGAGGGTTTCGGCGAGCAGGGCCGCGATGTGCCCGCGGGTGTCGTTGGCGACCTGCCGGTTCCGCCAGCGGACGACCCTGCCGTCGGCGAGGTGAATGACGTTCGCCGTGGTCTCCTTGATGTACGGCTCGAGGGCGACGCCGAGCGCCTGGCAGTAGTCGAGTACCCGGCGGTGGTGGTGCGGGATGCGGCCGGGGCCCAGGTTGAGGTAGAGCCCTTCGTCGAAGGAGCACTCGTGCGTGGTGACCGGCTCCCCGCTCGGCCCGAGCTCGCGGAGCCGATCACCGTTGCGGGCAGTGCGGTTACGGCCGCCGGCGCGGTCCGAGGCCTCCAGCACGATGCACCGGTAGCCCAGTGTGCTGAGTTCGTAGGCCGCGGTGAGCCCGGCGACCCCGGCGCCGAGGATGGCGACGGTGGCACCCGCGCGGGGCGCCGGGGGCTGCTCGAACGAGCCCGACCAGCCTGTCGCTTCTGGCCCACCCTGGCCGATCATCGCCCTTCGGAGTGCGTCGGCGGCGGTTCGCGCGGTCATGGGAGTCGTCCGCTGTTGGCGTCGTGCATGCTTGACCACCTTTTCTTCCGTGGCGTGCGGATGTCGGATGTCGGATGTCGGATGTCCGGACCTCGACGTCTCGGAGCTGAGGTCTGGTCCGGTCCGCGGTCGCGACTGGAAAGGCCCCGCCCCGGGCCGAGAGAGGTCCGGGACGGGGCTCAGGTGTTACGCGGGTGTCACCCGGTGAAGTTCAGGTCGATGACCTGGTAGAAGGCCTTGGAGGTGTCGGCGACTTCCCAGACTCCGAGCAGTACGTGGTATCCCTGCCGTCGCGGCAGCATGAGGGTGTGCCGAGTCGGATCCGCCGGTAGGAGGTCGTCGGCCGCCCAGTAGGGCTGCCCGCTGTTCTGGACCTGGTGGATGGGTTGCGACTCGAACTGGGCACGGCTGAGCGGGGCCTTCGGGTCCCAGCCGTCCCGGGTGATGAAGTAGTTCCAGCGCCGCGTCTTGTGCGGGGCATGGAAACCCCAGGTCACGGTGAGCTGCTGGCCGGACTGGACGGAGTGCTTCTGCCAGTCCGATCCCGGCCTGTCCAGTTCGGCGGCGTAGTCCTGGCCGGCACTGGCGATCTTCCCGTCGGCGGGCGGGGTGTCGTTGTAGACGTCGTCCGGCGCGTACGGGTCTTTCAGCCCGGACTCCGTCGCCGGGAAGAACTTCCCGGATTCGAGGCCGGCGGACTGCCATTCCTCGAGATAAATGCTCGCACGGGAGGCCGGGTCGGAAACGAGACCGTGGCGCGGCGCCACTCTACTCTGGGTCATAACGCAACGGTAGCGTCGCATCTCCTGGTTTGCATTACCAAAAAATGGGGGAGGCCCGCGATTTCGGCGATGATTCTTTGAATCTGGAGGGCCGTTTGCGAACTTTTTCGACGAAAGCCGTGGACCGGGACCGTCGCGGCCGGATCGGGTCGCCAAGCCGTACCGGATCGGGCTGTCGGCCAGGCGCGCGGGTTCAGGCAGGCCGGGTCCGCGTCATTCCGCGGCGCATCGGCGAGGATGGCCGGGTGCAGCGGCAGTCCGGTGCTGCCGCCCGCAGCGGTGGGGAGTCGCGCCGGCCTGGCCGTGCGGCGGGGCTGGTTCGGCTCCTCGGACGCCTGTTCAGGGCGGTCGGTACCGGTTTCGGAATGTTCCGCCGGCGGGTCCGCGGGTCCCTGCGCGGTGATCTGGCGTCCAGGCTCCGCGCGGCGGACCTGATCAACGGGGCGATGAATCTCGCCGCGCTCATCCTGATGATGTTCTTTCCGTTCGTGATCGCACTGGCAGCGGCGTCCCCGCTGCGCAGTGGCGACGCGGCGGACATCGTGATCAGGCGCATGGGGCTGAACCACGAGGCGGCGATGGCTGTCGAGCGGCTGTTCGCCCCGCGGGGCGGAACGATCGTCACCGGCTGGTCGGTGGTGGGCGTGCTCTGGCTGGTGCTGGGTGGGGTGAGCCTGGCCACGGCCGTCCAGGTGGTGTACACGCGTGTCTTCAGCCTGCCGGCACCCGGCCTGCGTGGCCTTCCCAGCCAGCTCGGCTGGCTGTGCGGGTTGATTGTCTTTCTGGCTGTTTCGACGGCGCTCGGCGCCGTCCTGACCGGCACCGTGGCCGGGCAGATCTGCTACGGCCTGGTCGCGACCGTGATGCTGGCGTTCTTCCTGTGGGCCGGGGTCCGGGTGCTCACCATGGGCCGGCTGGGCTGGCGGGACGCCTGGCCGACGGCCCTTGCCACGACGATCGGGCTGACCGGTCTCGGTGTCGTCAGCCGCTTCGCGTTCTCCGCGTCGATCGTCTCGAACGAGCGCACCTACGGCTCGATCGGCGTGGTGTTCACGATTCTGTCCTGGCTGATCGGTTTCGGCGTGGTCCTGATCGGCGGGGCGGTCGTCGGCGGCTGGTACACCGAGACCACAGGTGAGCGTCGCCACTAGCATCGGCGGGTGAGCCCTACCGCCGCGCGTGATCGTGCCGTCGACCGAGCCGGTCTGCTGGAGTTCGTCCGACCCCGCCATCACGGGATCCTCGTCACCACCCGGCGGGATGGCAGGCCGCAGGTCTCCCCGGTGGTGATGGGGGTCGACGCGGCCGGCGACATTGTGGTCTCGACGTACCCGGACCGGGCGAAGGCCCGCAATGCGCGCCGGGACGAACGGGCGTCCGTCTGTGTCCTCTCGGAGAGCTTCAACGGCGAGTGGGTGCAGGTCGACGGCACGATCACGGTCGTGGATCAGCCCGAGGCCGTCGAGGAGCTGGTCGAGTACTACCGCTGTATCAGCGGCGAGCACCCGGACTGGGACGAGTACCGCGAGGCGATGCGCCGGCAGGGCAAGGTGCTGCTGCGGCTACGGATCGACCGCTGGGGCCCGATCAGCCGCGGCGGCTTCCCGCCCCGCCTCCTCGACGGGACGTCCTGACCCGTCAACGGATGTCCCGACCTGTCAACGGGTGTCCGCTGACCGGCCGGTCAGTGCGATGCCGAGGATGCAGATGTCATCCTCGCGCTCGGCGGGGCCCGCGATCTCGGTCAGCAGGACGTCGCACAGTCCGTCGAGGGTGGAACGGGGTGAGCTGGGCGTTCTCTCCAGCTCCAGGGCACCGGCGAGTTCCGAGGTGAGTCCCTCCAGTGCGGGGGGCGCGACGGGTGCGGCGGCCAGCAGCGCGGAGAGGTCCAGGGCGCCCGCGCCCGACGCACCACTGCCGTCGCCGTCATTGCCGTCGCCGTGGCGGTGGCGGTGGCCGTCGCCGCGCGAGCCGTTCCCCTGGTGGCTCGGGCCGTGACCGTTCCCGTTCGGGCCGTTCCCGTCGCGGTGTGTCGCGGCGGCGTTGGCGTGGGCGGCGGTGCCAGGCAGCCGGGCTGCCGTACCGGCCGGGCGGGCGATGGTGGTGCCGGGCAGCCGCGCGGTGGTGCCGGGCAGCCGCGCGGCGCTGGCGGCGGCGAGCGCGGCGAGGCGGGCCGAGATGGAGACCCCGCGCTGCTCGACGAGGCCGTCCGTGTAGAGGAGCAGGCCCGGCCCGGTCAGGGTGAGGCTGCTCTGACCGTAGGGGTGGTCGGAGAGCACCCCGAGCATCGGGCCGTGGACGTCGGACAGGTATCGCGGGCCGCCGTCGCTGCCGGCGAGATGCAGGGGCGGCGGGTGGCCGGCGCAGGACCAGGTGAACCTGGCGGTCGCAGGATCGAGGTGAGCGATCACCGCGGTCGCCAGGATCTCGCTGCCGCTGCGTGCGAGGTTCGCGGAGAGCTGGGTGGTGATCGCCGCCGGGGAGAGCCCGTGCAGGGCGTAGGCCCGGGCCGAGTGGCTGAGTTCGGCCATCAGCGCGGTGGCGCGCAGGCCGTGGCCGCCGACGTCCCCGATGGCCAGGGCGAGGGTCCCGTCCGGCAGGACGGTGGCGTCGTACCAGTCGCCGCCGATGCCGACGTCCCGGCCGGCGGGCAGGTAGCGGGCGGCAAGCTGGACGCCGTCCACGCGCGGCAGCTGCGGCGGGAGGATCGCCCGCTGCAGGGTCTCGACCACGCACATCTGGCGCTCGTACCTGCGGGCCCGTTCGACGGCGTGCCCGTAGGCGGCCGCGATGGCGAGGAGGAACGAGCGGCAGGGCCCCTCGAACCTCCTGGGGTCGGGCCAGGAGAGCAGCAGTACGCCGAGGGTGCGGCCGTCCACGGTGATCGGCATGCTGGCCGTCGCGGAGATGCCGAGCGTCGCGAAGACCTCGGTGCGGTCCGGGTAGTCGCCGAGGTAGGTGTCCTTCGTGTCGTCGAAGCGGGCCCGGCCGGTCCGCATGACCTCGACGGCGGCGGCCGGGCCGAAGCCGTCGGGGCCGGCCCACAGCCGGTCGACGATGGGTGGGCGGGGCCAGGCGAGCACCCGGGTCCGCACGCCGGTGCGGTCGGGTGTGGGGATCTCGGTGCCGGCGTCGGCGTGGCCGACGTCCCGGTCGTCCTCGCACAGCACCATTCCGATGAAGGTGGCACCGAGGCCCGCGATGCTGCGGAACGCGACCTGGGCCACCTCCTCCACGGTGAGCGCCGTGCTCAGGCCCTCGGTGAAGTCGAGCAGTTCCAGTGACTGGGCGAGCCGTGACATCGACCCCTGCTCCTCACAGGCCGAGTCGCCCGCGGGTGGACCGCCGCCGGCGGGCGCCGACCCGTCGCCGGTCACCGACCCGTCACTGACCGCTCGCCGCACCGGTTCCCGGCAACCCGCCCGGCCGGGCACCGGCGTGCCCGCGGGCACCGGTGCCGGTGGTGTCAGCAGCGGTGCCTCCGGCGCGAGGATGCCGGCCCTCGCGGGCGGGCCGGCCGCCACCGCTTCCGGTGCCGGCGTCCTGCTGTGGTGGCCGCGGCCGCGGTGATGGCGGTGGCCGCCTCCCGGCTGTTCCATGTACTGGACCCTCTCCGTGCACCAGATCCCGCGGGCGGCCCGGCGCGGCGTGCGCGGGCACCCGCGGGATCTGGTGGGACACGCTGATCAGAACCTCCGCATGGACCGGGCGGTGACAGCCTGGCCACCCCCGGCACGCCCCGTGGCGCACCCCCGGCCGGGCTCTCCTACGGGGAACGAGCGGGCTGCCGGTGTGATGCCACGCACCACGAGAAACTCGTCACCGGGCGAGGTCGCCCCAGGCCCGACCGTGACACCGGCCGGGCATAGGTCGCCACCTCGTTGTCTGCACGAGAGCGGCCACAAACCGGCCTCAGACCGGCCTGACACCGGCCTCAGGCCGGTGTCAGGCCGGCGGCGCGGGCGGTCAGCTCCACCGAGTGGAGTCGCTGGCTGATCGTCGGGGCCTGGTGGGCAACGATCAGTTCGTCGGCGTCGGCGTGGGTCGCGAAGCGGTCGAGATAGTCCCGGACCGTGTCCGGAGTTCCGACCGCGCTGTAGCGCATCATGTGGGTGATCTGCTGCCCCTGCGGCGAGGCGAGGACCTCGTCGGCCTCGTCGTCGCTGAAGGTCCGGCCGCCGCCGAGGAGCCAGCCGACCCGCTGGCGCTGCGTGGTCCGCAGCTGGTCCTGCGCGTCGTCGTCCGTGTCGGCGGCGATGACGCTCACGCCAGCGATCACATACGGCTGGTCGAGCTGCTCCGAGGGCTGGAACAGCCGGCGGTAGAGAGCCACCGCGTCCTGCAGTGCGTTCGGCGCGAAATGGGAGGCGAAGCCGTAGGGCAGCCCGAGGTGCGCGGCGAGCCGGGCGCCGAACAGCGACGACCCGAGGATGTACAGCGGGACGTCCGTCCCCTTGCCGGGAGTGGCGTCGACGCCCGGGACGAGGGAGCGGCCGGTGAGGTAACCGCGCAGCTCCTGGACGTCCTGCGGGAACCGCTCGGCGGACCGGTCGTCACGCCGCAGGGCACGCATGGTCTGCCCGTCGCTGCCGGGCGCCCGTCCGAGGCCGAGGTCGATCCGCCCGGGGTGCAGGGTGGCCAGGGTCCCGAACTGCTCGGCGATGGTGAGCGGCGAGTGGTTCGGCAGCATGACGCCGCCGGCGCCGAGCCGGATGCTGCTCGTGCTGGCCGCCACGTGCGCGATGAGCACGCTCGTCGCCGACGACGCGATCCGCGGCATGTTGTGGTGCTCGGCGTACCAGATGCGCCGGTAGCCGAGCGCCTCCGCGCGGCGTGCCAGCTCGACGCTGCCCTCCAGGCTCTGCCGAGCCGTCTCCTGCGCCCCGATGACCGCCAGGTCGAGGATCGAAAGCGGAACGGTCACAGCGCACCCCTGATCAGTCCCGCGGCCCGGGCGTCGTCCAGCCACTGTGGGTACTCCTCCAGCAGCAGGTCGAAGAACTCCTCATCGCCGATCGCCTCGACGTCGTCCGGCTCGACGAAGTGCGCGTTGTCGACGGGCCTGCCGCGCAGGTCGTCAAGGCGGCGCAGGAAGTCGAACGGACCTTCGCCGACACCGAGGAACTTGTAGAAGATGTTCCGCTGTGACGCGATGACCAGCTCTTCCTTCGCCGCGGTCCGGCTGTCGGGCGCGCCGTCGGTGACGAACAGGACGTACACCGGAAGCCCGTCGGACGGGAAGTGCTCGCGGACGAGCCGCATCGCCGCGGCATAGTCAGTCCGGCCCATCCGGCGGCCGGCCCGCAGCCTGTCCACTCCCCCGGTGTAGTCGGCGATCCGCAGCTCACCCGCGTGGACGGCCCCGGTGTCGAAGATGAAGACGTCGATCGCGCCGTCATCGTCGAACTGCGTCGCCAGCGCGAGGGCCCGCTCGGCGAGCCGTTGGACGACCCCTTTCGTGTACAGCGCCCGCATCGATCCGCTGTGGTCCACGCACAGCGCGACCTTGGCCTGCTCGCTGTCCAGTGCCTGTTTCGCCAGCCGGGAACGTGCGTCCTTCACCAGGCTGAGCAGGCCCGGCGCACCGGCCTCGATCTTCGCCATCGATATCGGCATGCGCCCACGCTATCGGGCCTCGTCAGAACACCTTTTCAGGAATCCCCCGGCGTCCAGCCGAGCTGCGGAGCGACGGTTGTGGCGATGTCCTCCAGCAGCCGCAGGTTCTCCCGCAGCCCGAACGCCGGCGGGAGGAACGCGATCAGTTCGTCCGCGAGCGGAACGCTCGGGTCCGCCAGCAGCTGGTCGACGACCGCGGACGGGTCCCCGTGGTGGACGGGGCTCATGGTGAACCTGGCGGGCGGGACCGCGGCGGGCGCCAGCGCCCCGCGCGGGCGAAGGAGGCGGCGCCGGCGGAGGGGGCGGCGGTCGTCATGGGGTGCTCCTGTCGTTCCGCAGGGTGCGGTTCGTCCCGCGGTGCTCGTCGCTCTCCTGCGAGGGCTCCTCCCGAGGGGAGGGCACGGGGTTACCGGCGAGGGTGTGGTCGGCCCAGACGGCGTGCAGCTCCGCGTAGCGGCCGGGCTGCTGGACGAGCTCGCCGTGCCGGCCGTTCTGGACGAGCCGCCCGCCGTCGAAGACCAGGACGCGGTCGGCCCGCTCGGCGGTGACCATCCGGTGCGCGATCGAGACGGTCGTCCGGCCGACCGTGAGCGCGCCGAGCGCGTGCTGGACGCGGACGTCGGTGGCCGGGTCGACGCCGCTGGTCGCCTCGTCGAGGACGAGCAGGTCGGGGTCGACCAGCGCGGTGCGGGCGAGCGCGACGAGCTGACGCTCGCCGGCGGACAGCCGTGCGCCGCGCGTCCCTACGCGGGTCCGGAGGCCGTCGGGCAGGGTGTCGACCCAGCCGCGCAGGCCGAGCGAGTCGATGATCTGGTTCAGTGCCCCCGCGTCGCCGCGCACCCCGGCGAGAATGTTGTCGCTGATCGTCGCGTCGAACAGGAACGGGTCCTGCGGGACGATCGCGATCCGGCGCTGGAACGACAGGTCCGCCACCTCGCCGACCGGGACGCCGCCGAGCAGGACGCGGCCGTGCGGCGCGACGAGCTGCCGGGTGAGCAGGCGGGCGAAGGTGCTCTTGCCGGAGCCGGTCTCACCGACGACGGCGACGTGCTCCCCCGGCCTGATGCCGACGGTGAGGGCGTGCAGCACCGGCGGGCCGTCCCCGTAGGCGAAGGTGACGTCCTGCAGGTCCACGGCGATCGGGCCGGGCGGCAGCTCGCGGCTGCCCGGCCCGGCGACCACCCCGGACGGGGTGGCCAGCACCTCCGCCGCCCGCCGCCAGCCGGCGAGGGCGTTCTGCACCTCGCCGAGCATCTGGACGAGCTGTTGCAGCGGCCGGACGAAGAAGGTGACGAGCAGCAGCATCGCGACCAGCTCGCCGGCGGAGAGGTGCAGCGTCGGCTCCCACCGGTGCTGCCCCAGCGACCAGCGGACACCGGCGACGACGATGAAGGCGGTGATGAGTGAGATCGCCACCTCGCCGAGGGCGGTGTTGGTGTGCAGGGGCACCAGCGTGTGCCGCTGCGCCGCCGCGACGTCCTCCACCGCGGCGTCGAGGGCGTCCCGGCTGCGCTGCTCGGTGCCGGTGGAGCGGACGACGCTGATGCCGGCGACGGCTTCACCGACCGCCGACTGCATCGCCGACACCCGTTCCCGCACGGTGGTGAAGCGGCGGCGGACGACGGCCTGGATCCGGCGCATGACGACGAGGAGCACCACCGCCGCGGCCAGCACGGGCAGCGCCAGCTGCCACGAGTAGGTCCCGATGAGGACCGCGGCGATGACCATCTGCGCGCCGTTGACCAGCAGCAGAACGCCGCCGTTCTGGACGAAGGTCGTCACCGCGTCGAGGTCGCTGGTCAGCCGGCTGACCAGGTCGGCGCTGGGAACCCGGGCGAACCGCTCGTACCCGATCTCGTGGAGGCGGCCGATGCCGTCCGCCCGCAGCTGGGCCAGGGCTGTCTCGGTGCGCCGGAAGACGCGCCGGTTGAGCCACCAGGACGCCAGCGCCGCAAGCACCGTGGCCGCGGCGCCGACACCGACCGCGCGCAGGACGACCGCCGCGGTGCCCGGGTGCGGGTGAAGCAGGCCGTGGTCGAGGGCGTACTGGACGGTGAGTGGGGTGACGATGCGCCCCGCGCCGGCGATCAGCGCCAGCAGCAGGCTGATCACCAGGCCGCTGGTCAGGGCGGGCAGGGTGGAGCGCAGCAGCCGGAGCAGCTCGCGGGGCCGGGCCGGCCCGAGATCCGCCAGGCCGCCGCCCACACCAGCATCGCCGCCCCCACCAGCACTGGCTCCGCGGCCGCTGCCGGTGCCGGTGCTCCCGGCACCACTCATGACGACGCGGTCACGCATCGGCAGGTCCGGTGTCAGCGGCGGGCCCGAGGTCGGCGTAGGCGTGCAGGATGCGCCGGTAGTCGGGCTCGGCGGCGAGCAGTTCGGCGTGGGTGCCGGTGGCGGCGACCCGGCCGGCCCGCAGGAACACGACCCGGTCGGCGATCAGGACGGAGCTGGGGCGCCCGCCGACGATGAGCACCGTCACCCGCCCGCGCAGCCCCGCGAGTGCGCCGAGGACGTCGCGTTCGACCGCCGGGTCGAGGGCGGAGGTGGCGTCGTCGAGCAGCAGCGCCCGCGGTTCCCGCACCAGGGCGCGGGCCAGGGACAGCCGCTGGCGCTGACCGCCGGAGAGCCGGGCACCCCGCTCGCCGACACGGGTGTCGAGCCCGGCGGGCAGCCCGCGGACGACCTCGTCGGCCCCGGCCGCCGCGAGTGCCCGCCACAGCTCGGCATCGGTGTAGGGACGGTGCTCGCGGGGGTGCCCGGCGAGCTGGAGGTTCTCCCGGACGCTGCCGCTGAACAGCCACGGTGTCTGGGCGACGACGGCGAGGTGGGCGGCGAGCTGCCCGCGGGCGAGGCCGGCGGCGGGCACTCCCCCGATCTCGACGGCACCGGCGGACGGGTCGGTCTGCCGGCCGAGCAGATCGACGAGGGTGCTCTTGCCCGAGCCGGTCGCGCCGACCAGCGCGACGATCTCCCCGGCCTGGATCTCCAGGTCGACGTCGGCCAGCAGCCGTGCCGCGCCGACGTCCAGCCCGGCCCCGCGCGCCCGCAGCGCGAGCCCGCCCCCCGCCGGCCCCGCCGGCCCGGTCGGCCCGGTCGGCCCGGTCGGCCCGGTCGGCCCGGTCGGCCCGGTCGGCCCGGTCGGCCCGGTCGGCGCGGGGGGCGCTGTCGGCAGGAGGAGGGTGCCGTAGGACGTGGTCTCGGCGGAGTCGAGGACGGCGCCGATCCGGGTCCGCCCGGCGGTCGAGATCGGCAGCATGCTGAGGAATCGGCTGAGGACATTGAGCGGGATGGAGATCGTGAGCAGCAGGTACACGACCTCCACCAGGACGCCGACGCTCAGGGCGCCGGACTCGAGCTGGCCCGCCCCGACAGCGAGGACGGTGAGCACCGCGGCGGTCGGCAGCAGTTCGATGATCGGATCGAACGCGGAGCTGATCACACCCATCGAGACGTTGTCGTCGCGCAGCCGCCGCGCGGCGGCTCCGACCCGTTCGCGCTCCCGGTCGGCGAGGCCGAGCGTGCGGACGACCTGGCTGCCCTCGATGCTTTCCAGCGCGAGCGCGCCGAACTGGCCGCGGCGGTCCTGCGCCGCGGCGGCGCGCGGGCCCAGCAGGCGCTGGTAGAGCAGGTTCAGCCCGAGGACGGCCGCGACCAGGGCGATGCCGACGAACCCGAGCACGGCCGCGTGCAGGAACATCTGGATGATCGCGATGACGAGCATGACGCCCATGCCGACCGCGAAGCAGAAGAAGATCATCGGGAGCCAGAGCGCGTCGACGTCGGCGACCGCGGTCGCCAGCAGCTGCCCGGGCGGGTGCCGCCGGTGCCACGCCAGTCCGAGGTCCAGGTAGCGGTGGACGACCGCCCGCCGGACGTCGGCCTGGGAGTCGTGCTGGACGACACCGGTCGCGATGCCCCGGCCGATGATCGTCATCCAGCGCACGGTGGAGACGCCGAGGATCGCCCCGGCCGCGATCCACCAGGCCGCGCGGCCGACGTGGTCACCGGCCAGCGCCGGAACGATCAGATGGTCGGTGGCCCATCCGATCGCGGCCGCGCCGAGGATCATCGTCGTCCCGTTGATGATGCCGGTGACGGTGGCGACCAGGGCCGGCACCGGGTGGGCGCGTGAGCCGTCCACCATGGTCCGCAGCCCCGGCCAGACCGTCGCCTCCCCCCGCCGGACGCGCGTGACGCCCGCCCGCCGGTCAGGCATCCACGGGCACGCCTGATCCGGCGGACAGCGCGGGAAGCCCCGCGGTTGCCGCGGTTGCCGCGGTTGCTGTGGTTGCCGCGCCGGGTGGTGCGGAGAGGGCGGCGCTGCGCTGACCGGGAATGGCCTCGATCAGCTCGCGGGTGTAGTCGCTGGCCGGCGCGCCGAACACCTCGGCGACGGAACCCGACTCGACGGCCCGGCCGCGGTTGAGCACGGTGACGGTGTGCGAGATCTGCGCGACGACCGACAGGTCGTGGGAGATGAACAGGTAGCTGAGGCCGAGCCGCTCCTGCAGGTCCCGGAGCAGGGCGAGGATCTGCTCCTGCACGGAGACGTCCAGCGCGGAGACGGGCTCGTCGAGGAGCACCAGCTCGGGCTCCAGCGCGAGTGCCCGGGCGATCGCGACCCGCTGGCGCTGCCCGCCGGACAGCTCCGCGGGCAGCCGGTCGAGGTAGGAGGCGGGCAGCGCCACCTGGTCGAGCAGGGCGACGGCGCGGGCGCGGCGGGTGCGCCGGTCACCGATCCCGAACGCCACCAACGGCTCGGTGATGCTGCGGCCGATCGTGAACCGCGGGTCGAGGGAGGCGAACGGGTTCTGGTGAACGAGCTGGATCTTGCGCCGCAGCGGGCGGGTCTCCCGCCAGCCCAGGTCCGTGATGTCGACGCCGTCGAGAAGCACCCGCCCGCTCGTCGCCTTCTCCAGCCCCAGCGCGAGGCGCAGGGACGTGGTCTTTCCGGAGCCCGACTCGCCGACGAGCGCGTGGGTGCGCCCGCGGGCGACCTCCAGCGAGACGTCGTCGACCGCGAGGAACGACCCGGCCTGCCGGCCGGGCAGCGGGTAGCGCTTGGTGATGTTCTCCAGGCGGATCACCGGGTCGGGGGTGCTGACCTGCTCGGCGGGCACGACGAACCGCGGAACGATCCGGCCGCCGTGGGCCAGCCCGGGCGCGGCCGCGATGAGGCGCCGGGTGTAGTCCTGCCCGGGGCTGACCAGGATGTGCCGCGGGTTTCCCTGCTCGACGATCTCGCCGTTCCGCAGGACGATCACCCGGTCACTGCGGTCGGCGGCGACGGCGAGGTCATGGGTGATGATCAACAATGAGATCCCGGTCTCCCGGACCAGGCCCTCCAGGTGGTCGAGGATGCGGCGCTGCACGGTGACGTCCAGCGCGCTGGTCGGCTCGTCGGCGATGATCAGCTGGGGTCGCCCGGCGAGGGCGATCGCGATGAGCACCCGCTGGCGCAGGCCGCCGGAGAGCTCGTGCGGGTACTGGCGGGCCCGCAGCTCGGGGTCGTCGATGCCCGCCTGGGCGAGGAACTCCAGCACCTCGGCACCGACCCTGTCGCCGGACACCCCGCGCAGCCGGATCCCCTCGGCGACCTGCGGCCCGATGCGGCGGGTCGGGTTGAGACCGACCATCGGGTCCTGCGGCACCAGGCTGATCACCCGGCCGCGCAGCCCGCGCAGGGTCCGCTCGCGCGCGCCGACCACCTCGACGGCACGGGCCCGGCCGGGATCGCCCGAGTCTCCCAGGTCGCTCAGGTCGCCCGGATGACCCGGATGACCCGGATGGACCGTCACGCTGCCGCCGGTGACCCTGGCGTTGTCGGGCAGCAGCCCGATGAGGGTGTTGGCGATCGTCGACTTGCCGGAGCCGGATTCGCCGACCAGGGCGACGGTCTCGCCGCGGGCGACCGACAGGCTGACGCCACGGACGGCGGGGACGGTACGCCGGCGCCGGACGTAGCCGACCTGCAGGTCCGTCACGGTCACCAGCGGGCCGGCGGCTGTGTCCGTCATCGCTCGCGCTCCTGAAGGGTCTTGGAGATGTGGTTGAGGCTCAGCACCGTCGCGGCGACGAAGAGCCCGGGCAGCAGCGAGACCCAGGGGGCGGTGACGAGGTAGTTGCGGCCGGCGGAGATGAGGGTGCCCCACTCCGCGGCCGGCGGCGCCGCGCCGAAGCCGAGGAAGCTCAGCGACGCGATGTAGATGATCGCGACACCGGTGTCGAGCACGGCGAGCACCGCGACCGGGCCCCAGGAGTTCGGCAGCACATGGGTCAGCAGGACGCGCAGCCACGAGGCGCCACCGGCGCGGGAGGCCTCCACGTACGGGAGGGTCCTGATCCGCAGCACCTCCGCTCGGGTGGTGCGCGCGAAGCCCGGCATGATGCCCACACCGACGGCGATCGCCACCGGCACCGTCCCGAAGCCGAGGGCCGTGACGATGGCCAGCGCCATCAGCAGCGTGGGAATGGCGAGCATGACGTCCACGGCCCGCATGAGCAGCGCGTCCACGATGCCGCCGCAGAACCCGGAGAGCACCCCGAGCGCGAGCCCGGTGAGGACGGCGATCGCCAGTGCGATCAGCGCTGCCTTGATCGTCAGCGCCGAGCCGTGGAGCATGCGCGTCCACAGGTCGCGACCGATCTCGTCGGTACCGAACAGATGGTCGAAGCTCGGGGAGGACAGCCGCTCGGCCGGTGCGGTGTCGAAGGGGCCGCGCGAGGTGAACAGGCCCGGAGCGAACGCGGTGACGGCGACGAACGCGAGGAACAGCACCGCGACGACGAAGCCGGGCTTGCTCCCGAGGGTGCGCAGCGAGGCGACGAGGCCGGCCCGCCGCCCGCCCGGCTCGGTGTCGTCGACCAGCTCCTCACCGGGAATCACAGCTGCCTCGGCGACGCCGGACGTCCCGGAGGCCCTGGTACCTCCAGCGGTTCCGGCGCCTGCGGTCGCGCCGCCGGGCTCCACCACCGGCGCGGCGGTCGACGGCCCGGCGGCCGCCGGCTGCAGGTTCTTCGACTGCAGGTTCTTCGACTGGAGGTTCTTCGGCTCGGTGCTCACCGAGAGGGCCATCAGGCGACCGCCTTCCGCTGACCGTGGACGATGCGTGGGTCGAGCAGCGGGTAGAGCAGGTCGACCACGAGATTGACGAAAACGAAGATCGCCGCGGCGAGCGTGACGATCGCCAGGACCACCGGCACGTCCTGGGCCAGTACGGCCTCCTGGGCGAGCTTGCCGATGCCGTTGCGGGAGAACACCGTCTCGGCGACGATCGCGCTGGTGACGGTCAGGCCGATGAGGACACCCAGGATCGTCACCGCCGGCAGGAGCGCGTTGCGGAAACCGTGGTGCCACTGCACGGCCGCGCGGGAGAGCCCCTTCGCCCGGGCCGTCGCCACATAGGGCTGGCCCAGCGTGTCGTCGAAGCTGCGCATCAGCACCTGCGCCAGCTGGGACGCCGCCAGGATCGCGATGGTGATCGCCGGCATCACCAGCGCCTTCCAGCCGTAGGTGCCGGTGGCCGGCAGCACGCCGAGGTTGAACGAGAGGAACTGGATCAGCAGCAGCCCGATGAAGAACTGCGGGAAGGAGGCCCCGAACGACGGCAGCCGGGTGAGGAACATCCGGGCCGGCCGCCACCGCACGTACGACGCCAGGTAGGCCAGCGCCGTGCCCCCCAGCAGCGCGAGGACGCCGGCGGTGACGGTCAGGGTGAGCGTGGGGCCCAGGCGCTCACCGAGCAGTGCGGTGACCGGCTTCTGCTTGGCGATCGACTCGCCGAGATCGCCGTGCAGGAAGCCCCACAGGTCCGAGAAGTACTGCTCCAGAACCGGGCGGTCGAGCCCGTGTCTGGCCTTCGCGGTGTGCAGTTCCGCGGGGGAGAGTTTGTCGGTCTCGATCCCCGCCGCTCCCAGTTGCAGCGCGACCGGGTCGCTCGGCAGCAGGTAGAGGACCGCGAAGGTCACGGTGTAGGCGGCCCAGAGCACTCCGAGTGCCTGTGCGAACCGACCGAGGATGTACCGCGTCATCGTGTTTCTCTTCTCTCCCCCGCGGCCCGGCTACTGCTTCCAGACGTCGTTGAGCTTCAGGAAGCTCTCGGACGTGAAGGCGAACCCGTGGACGCTCTTGCTGAGGCCGGCGAACTGCACCCGCTCGAACCACGGGAAGACGACGCCCTGCTCGATGAGCAGGCTCTGCAGCTCGGCGTAGGCCTCCTCGCGCTGTGCGTCGTCGGTGGTCTCACGCGCCTGGGCGAACAGCCCCTTGATCTCGGCGGTGGTCTCGGGTGCCGACGCGTTCGTCGCCAGCGCCTTGGAGTTGGCGTAGTCCGGGTCGAGCAGGAACTGCAGCGCCCCGGGGTCGGCGCGGGTGAAGTAGCTGGAGGTCAGGTCGTAGCTGCCGTTCCTGAGCACCGCCGGGAGCTCGGCCCCGGTGATGACCTCGAGCCGCAGCTCGATGCCGACCTGCTTGAACTGGTCCTGGATCAGCTCGGTGCCGAACACGGACTGCGCGGTGATGGGCAGTACGAGGGTGAGCTTCCTGCCGTCCTTGAAGCGGTAGCCGTCCTCGCCGAGCTTCCAGCCGGCGTCGTCGAGGAGCTTCGCCGCCCCCGGCGGGTCGTGGCGCAGCCTGTCGGACTGCGGGGCGAAGAACGGAGTCGTGGAGTCGAAGGCACCGGCGACGACCGGGTAGTCCGGACCGAAGATCGTCTTGGCGAAGGTCGGCAGGTCGAAGGCCTTGTAGAGGGCCCTGCGGACGTTGACGTCCGCCAGCGGCCGGCCGGCCGTCGTGTTCGGGTAGAAGGCGGCGGACACACCGGGCAGCGGCCGGGACTCGAGGACGCCGTCGGACCTCGTGATCAGCTCACGATCCTCGACGGTGAACGGGTTGCGCGGCCAGGCGATGTCGATCGCCCCGCTGACCAGGTTGCCGGTGCGGACACTGTCCTCGGCGACGTAGCTGAACTCGACCGTGTCGAGGTGAGCCTCACCGGTGTTCTCCGACAGCGCGGAGCCCCAGGCGTAGCCCGGGCGCTTCTGGAGCGTGGTCAGCTCGTTGGGCTTGTAGCTCTCCAGGGTGAACGGCCCGGAGCCGAGGTACTGCCCGAGGCAGCGCTCCTTGCTGGTCTTCTGGTACGAGTCCGGCGAGATGATCGCCAGGTTGGTCGTCGAGCTGGCCTGCAGGAACGACGAGTTCGGCGCCGAGAAGACGACCTTGACCGTGCTCGGGTCGACGACCTCGGTGTGGTCGAGGCCGAGGATGTAGCTGGCCCCGTACGCGGAGCCGCCGGTCTCCTTCACGACGGCCTGGGCGCCGTCGAAGTTCGCCTTCACCGCGGCGGCGTCCAGCGGGGTGCCGTCGCTGAACGTGACACCGTCCCGCAGGTGGAAGGTGTACTCCCTGCCGTCGGGGCTGATCTCCCACCTCTCGGCGAGCCAGGGCTTGATCTCCCCGGTCTCCGGGTCCTGGTCGGTCAGCGAGTCGGCCACGTTGCGGATCACCGTGCGGTGCTCGATCCAGTAGGTCTGGAACGGGTCGACGCAGGTGAACGACGGATTGTCCGACCAGAAGGCGATCTTGAGGGTTCCGCCGGCGACCGGCTCCCCTCCTGCGGCGGCCGTGCCGCCCTCCCCGTCGGAGGAGCCGCACGCAGTCAGGCCCAGCGCTGCCGTAACGGCCAGGGCTGTCGCGGCAATGCCGCGCCGGGACACGCGTCTCGTCATCGAATCCGTTCTTTCTTGTGCTCGCGTGTGGAAAGGACGCCAGTGCCTGGACGGCTACTGGCCGAGCAGCCGGCGGCCAGCCGCCAGCAGGGCGACGTCCTCCTGCGGCGGGTGGACCCGCACGCACAGGACGTCACGGAGGAGACGCTCGAAGGGCAGGTGCCGGGTCAGGCCCGGGTTGCCCAGCGCGGCCACGGCGGTGTTGACCGCCGCGATCACCGAACGCGCGATCTGGACCTTCAGCAGCGACAGCTGCGGAAGGTGGGTGGTGTCGCCGGCCTCGATCCGCAGCAGCGCGCCGAACAGGAGCGTCTCGGCCTGTGCGATCTGCGCGTCGATCTCGCCGGCGACGGTCTGGATCCGCTCGGTCGTCGCGATCGGGCGTCCCAGCGCGGTGGGAACCCGGTCGAGGGCGTACCGCACGAACGCGCTGCGGGCGGCCCGGGCGACCCCGATATAGAGCGCCGGGTGACCGAAGCTGCCGGCCGAGGCAGCCGCCGCCGGGTCCCGGTACACGCCGTCCGGCCCGCGCGGGATCTCGACGAACGTGTCGGCCGGCAGCTCGACGTCGGTGTACTCGACGTCGTGGGTGTTGGACGCCCGCAGGCCCAGGTGGTCCCAGGTGTCGATCCAGGTGATGCCGGGCAGGTCACCCGGGACGATCAGGTGCCCGACCCGGGGCCGCTCCGGGTCGCCGTCCGGCTCGTCGGCGACCGCCCAGACCAGGTGGAAGGCCAGCGCGGTACCGCCGGTGGCGTATGCCTTGCGGCCGTTGAGCACCCAGCCGTCCGCGGTGCGCTTCGCCGTGGTCTTCGGCAGGCCGCCGCGGGCGGGTGCGCCCAGCTCCGGCTCGGCTCGGATGGCGTTCGCCAGCGCCGGTCCGTCGAGCCCCCGGCTCAGGTACTCGGCGTAGTACGCCTCCGGCCAGAAGGCGGCGGCGGCCTGACCCAGGTGGGTCATCAGGTTGTTGGCCGCGAGCAGCCCGACCGAGGCATCGCCCTCGCCGAGCGCCATCAGAATGCGTGCGGTGTCGACCTGCCCGAGGCCTGGCCCGCCGTAGCGGGGGGCAACGGTCGCGGTCAGCAGCCCGGCGCGGTGCGCGGCCTCCAGCCCGCGGACCGGGATGGCACCGGTGCGGTCGTAGTCGGGTGCCACCGCGGCGATCTCCGCCGTCACGGCGGCCAGTGCCTCCGGCGACAGGTCGGGTACCGGCAGCATGGGAAACGTCGCGCGAGGCGCGTTCGACTCGGGAACGTCGGTGTCGTGCCCGCCCGGGGCCTTCTCCCCCACGACGGTGGTCATCGGGCGCCCGCCAGCCCGACCAGGTCGAACCCGGGCGAGAGCGCACCGGGATACTCGTCCTGCAGGGTTCCCCGCTGCCCGGTGGCCGCGCGGTGCGCGAGTTCCTGGCGGACCAGCGGCAGGATGTAGCGGCCGTAGTCGATGGCGTCGGAGAGGGTGTCGTAACCCCGGATCGACACCAGGCTGGCGCCCTGGTCGACATAGTCGAGGATCGCCGCGGCCACCGTCTCCGGGCTGCCGACCAGCGCGGTCGACGCGCCCGCGCCGCCCGTCGCGGCGGCGGTGCGGGTCCACAGCGCGCGGTCGTACACCTCCGAGCGGGCGGCGAAGTCCAGAGCCCGCTGCGAGCCGACGTTCTGTGGGGTGGCCCCCAGGTACCTCTTGTGGAACGCGCCGGCCTGGAAGGTCTTCTCGATCTTCGCCACGTACTCGTGGGCCTTCTCCCAGGCCAGCTTGTCGGTCTGCGCGATGATCGGCCGGAAGGTCACCCAGATGCGCGGCCGGTCGGCCCGCCCGGCAGCCGCGGCGATGCCGTTCACCCGGTCGATCTCCGAGCGCAGATCGGCGAGCGGCTCGCCCCAGAAGCTGAAGATGTCCGCTTTGGCCCCACCGACCTGGAACGCCGGCTCCGACTGGCCGCCGATCGACACGGGAATCGTCTGCCCGTAGGGGGCGAAGCCGGGCCCGAAGTCGTCGAACGTGTAGAACTCACCGTCGTGGCTGAAGGCACTGGTCTCCGTCCAGGCCCGGCGCAGCAGGTCGATGTACTCCGAGGTGCGGTCGTAGCGGCGGTCCTTCGGCAGGTAGTCGCCCTGGCGCGCCTGCTCGGCGTCGCTGCCGCCGGAGATGATGTGCACGACCGCGCGGCCCTCGGTCAGCTGGTCGAGCGTCGCGAGCTGCTGGGCGGCCACCAGCGGGAACGCGGTGTTCGGCCGCAGCGCCACGATCGGCCGCAGCCGCTCGGTGAGCTGGCCGACCGCCGAGGCGACGACGAACGAGTCGGCGCTGCTCGAGCCGTAGGGCAGCAGGGTGTAGTCGTAGCCGGAGTCCTCCAGCCAGCGCACGTACCGGCGGAAGTACTGCACGTCGATACCGCGGCTGGGCACCGGGTTCAGCTCTGTGGACGGGTTGAGGTGCGACAGGCTGATGAACTCGACCTGCGGGGACGCGGTCGGGGGAATCACGGAGGAGCCGCTGGAAGTCACGGGGTAACCGCCCGGGGTCGAGGTGGAGCCGGTGGGGATCAGCGCGGAACCGTTCGGCGCGGGACCGTTCGGCGCCGAGGTGGGATCGTTCGGAGGCCGGGTGGGGTCGCTCATCACGCCACCGGCCCGGCGGCCGCCGCGACGGCCAGCTCGGGGGCCCGGTCGTAGCCGGCGTCCTCGCGGACGATCTCGCCGCGCCGGCCCGTCGTATCGCGGTGCGCGAGCTCCTGGCGGACCAGCGGGATGATGTGGCGGGTGTAGTCGAGCGCGTCGTTGAAGTTGTCGTAGCCGCGGATGGAGATCAGGTCCGCGCCGAGATCGACGTAGTCGAGGATGGCCGCCGCCACCGTCTCCGGCGTGCCGACCAGCGCCGTCGACGCGCCGGTGGCCCCCGTCGCGGCAGCCGGGGCCGTCCACAGGGCGCGGTCATGCAGCTCGCCGGCGGCGGCCGCCGCGAGCAGCCGCTGCGAACCGACGTTGGGCGGCGACGTGTTCAGGTCCCCCCGGAACGCGGCGGCCGCCGGCCTGTTGCTCTTCAGCACGCCGAGAATCCGCGCCGCCTTCTCCCAGGCCAGCTCCTCGGTCTCGGCGATGATCGGCCGGAACGTGACCCAGATCCGCGGGGTGTCGGTGCGGCCGGCGAGACGCGCCTGCTCGGCCACCGCGTCGATCTGCTGCTTCGTCTCCTTCAGCGGCTCGCCCCACAGGCCGAAGATGTCGCCCAGTGCGCCGCCGACCTGGTAGGCCTGCGCCGACGATCCACCGACCGACACCGGGATCGTCCCGTTCACCGGACGCACCACCGAGACGAAGTCCTCGAACGAGTAGTACGTGCCGGAGTGGTCGAACGGTGCCGTCGAGCTCCACACCCTGCGCAGGATCTCGATGTACTCGGCCTGCCGGGCGTAGCGCTCGTCCTTGCCCAGGCGGTCGCCCTCGCGGGCCTGCTCGTGATCGCTGCCGCCGGCGATGAAGTGCACGACGGCCCGGCCGCCGCTGAGCTGGTCGAGGGTCGCCAGCTGTTTGGCCGCCACCGTCGGGTACATGGTGTTCGGCCGCAGCGCGATGATCGGCCTGAGCCGCTCGGTGTACTGGCTGAGGGCCGCCGCGATCGTGAACGGGTCGTGCCCTGCCGAGAAGTACGGGACCAGCGTGTAGTCGAAGCCACCCTCGTCGAGCAGCCGGGCGTACCGCCTGAGGTACGCAGGGTCCAGCGCGGCCTGCCGCAGCTGGTTCAGCTCGTTGGACGGATTGACGTTGATGGCGCTGATGAACTCGACGGTCACGAGGTACCTCCGCGGGGCGGGACAGCTGTCCGCACCGAGACGAACGGCCGGGGCGAAACGGCCGGCAGACGAAGAGCCGGCCAGCTGGGCGGGCCCTGCCAGGTGGTCAGGTCAAGGTGGACCGGTCCGGACCGGTCCGGACCGGTCCGGTGGACCGGACATGCGAAACGGCCTCCGCCCCGCGCGGGACACCGGCCACGACGACGCGGAATCCGCGCCGGGGCAGACGTCCCCGCACGGCCAGGCCGCCGGGTCAGGAAACGGCCGGGTGGGAGGACTGATCGGAGGCGCGCGCAGGGGCCCCGCCCGTCCGGCGAGGAAGGCCCGGCGGGGCGGCTAGGTGGCTGATCGGAGTGATCGGCTGATCTGGGCGACCCCGGGCGACGACCCAGGCGGCTCGAACGGGTCGCGGGACACCGGGTACCGGACACCGCCGGAACTCACCAGCAGCGGCGCGGAGCGGGTGGCCGGAGCCGGTCGGCGGACAGATCGCTCAGCAGGGACGACAGCAGGCGGACGTGAGAAGCCCGAAATCGACGAAACGGCGTCGGGTCAGCACCCGCCCGGGGCCCGACAGGCTCACCGGACGACGGGCGCCGCCGCGTGCCCGACGCGGCCCGCGCGTTCCCCCCCTGGGCTCCCTGACATGTTCATCAGAATGGTGGGAAATACCGGCGCTGTCCAGGTCTGCCCCCCGATCAGACCGATAAGAAATCCTGATAGATCGCCGCTTACCCGCAGGCAGCACGCCCCGCAGCCGCCCTCCCCACCCACCGCGGCGCCGCACGATTCCCGCACTCGACAGCCACCCGCGGGTCATTTTGTCCGACTACGGACGAGTTCACACCCCCAAGCGATCGCATGTAGATGCACAACGCATCCACAGTTTCACCTGCAGTGCTCGACGGGTCGGCGGCGGTGACGCTATCGTTGCCGCCGCGGGAGGGGTCCCAGCGCGTCGAGCCGGTACGGCTCCACGCTCCGGTCGCGGAGGTCCCTCCTCATGTCGCCCTTCCGAGGCGCCGCCACCACACGTTCCCGCCGCCGTCGCATCGCGCCCTGTGTGGTGATCACCGCAGCGGCCGCTGCCGTCATCACGGGCTGCCTGCCGTCCACAGGCGGGGGGTCTGGGGGCTCGGGGGCTCCGCCGACCAGAACGGCGACGACCGCTCCCACAACCACACCGACCGGCGGCCCTGGTTCGCCGGGGACGCAGCCGCCCGCCCCCGGCCCCGGCCCCACACCGACGTCCGGTACGAGCAGTCCGGCCACCTCCCCGGCGGGCAACCCGGCGACCCGGCCGCCGGTGACACCGGGCGGCGGGCCGGGCACCACCCCCGCCGGCCCGCAGGCCACCGCGCCCGCCACACCGCCGTCCGCGACACTCGTACCCGTGGCTGCGGGCCGGATCCGGCCAGGGGTCGTCTACCGCGGCCCGGCGACGCACTACGGCGCCACCGGCGGCGGTAACTGCATGTTCGACCCGCTGAGCGACCCGGCCATGCCGGTCGTGGCGATGAACGAGACCGACTACGAGACCGCCCGCGCCTGTGGGGCGTACATCGAGGTCACCGGGCCCGGCGGCAGCACCGTCGTCCGGGTGACCGACCGGTGCCCCGAATGCCCGCCAGGGCACGTCGACCTGAGCGAGCCGGCGTTCGCCCGGATCGCCGGCGGCGTGCCGGGGCGGGTCGACGTCACCTGGCGGCTGGTCAGCCCGGCGAGCATCGGAGCCGTCCAGTACCGGGTGAAGGAGGGCTCGTCGGCGTACTGGCTCGCCCTGCAGGTCCGCCAGCACCGCAACCCGATCGCCTCACTGGAGGTCCAGGTCAACGGGGTGTGGAAGCCGCTGCAACGCGAGATGTGGAACTACTTCGTCGCACCCCAGGGGCTCGGGGCCGGGCCGTTCACCGTGCGGATCACCGACATCCACGGTGAGCGGCTCGTCCACACCGTCGCCCTGTCGCCGGGCGTGACGCAGCAGCTCACCGGTCAGTTCGCGCAGCGCTGACGGCGCGCCGCCCCCGGCTCGAAGCCGCCCAGGCGCCGCGCGGGCGGGCCGCCGGGTGAGGGCATCCGTCCTCACCCGGCGGCGGGGCCGCAGAGTGCTGCTGCATGCCGCACCGTGCCGCTACGACGCTGTCGCGAGTTCCTTGCCGGTCCCGAACTCGCGCAGTGTGCCGTCCCACTCGACCTCACCGTCGCGCACATGCACGGTGGTGTAGGCGGGGTTGTAGATGGCGGGATACGGCAGCCTGCTCTTCACCGTGAAGTCGATCGGCGGGGTCAGCCCACCGGTGTCCACCTCGCTCAGCTTCCGGATCCCCGCCAGGACCGACGCCCGGTCGACGGTCGGGATCGACGACGCCACCTGCGCGAAGATCTGGACACCGAGCCAGCTGTTCAGGCTGAGCTCGTCCACCTTTCCGTCGGGTTCGTAGGCAGCCATGTCCTCGTTGAACTGCTTGCCGAACGCGCTGGAGGTGTCCCACGCCGGCGGGAGGACCAGGCCGACCGTGAGCGGGCCCCCGGCCCCCATGCCTTCGAGCTGATCCTTCTCGAAACCGGAGCCGGCGAAGGCGACGGTGCCGTCATAGCCGGTCGCCCGCAGCGCCTTGACGGCCACACTGGTCTGGGCGGCGAAGGTCAGCCACACGACGGCGTCCGGCTTGTCGCGGGTCGCCTGCTGGGCCGGGGCGCTGAGATCCGCGGTGGACGGCGCGAGCTGGACGTTGTTGACGACCTCGATCCCGGCCTCGCGGAAGACGTCACCGACGGTCTTGCGGATCACGTCGGCGGTGGGGATGTCCAGGGTCACGAGGCCCACGCGCTTGGCGCCGCTGGCCACGACGTCCTGCGCCAGGCCGTGGAAGCCGACGACCACCGCACCGTTGACGTTGAAGGCGAGCGGGTTGGTGAGGTCGAAGCCGGACACCGGGTACTGCCCGATGATCGGCATCTGCGCGGCCTCGATCTGGCTCCGGCTGGCGTCGTGGTAGTTGTCCGACGCGCCGGCGATCGCGACGATCTCCCGGTCGGCGAGGATCTCGCGGAAGCAGTTCGCCGAGTCCGTGCCGTTCTGGTGGTTGTCGCAGAGCCTGAGGTCCAGCGGACGCCCGTCGATCCCCCCGTTGGCGTTGATGGCGCGGACGGCCGCCCGGGCCCCGGAGGCGTACTCGGGGTTGCTGCTCACCCCGCCGCTCAGCCCCCCGATCGCGGCGATCCTGATCGGGTTCCCGGTCAGGCCGCCGCTTAAGTCGGCGCTCTCGTCGTCGTCGCCACCACCGCACGCGGCGAGCACCGCGGTGAGCGACACCACCGTCGCCACCGCGGTCGCCAGTGGCCTGGCGATTCTCCCCAGCATTTCCAGCCCCCTCCTTGTGGACGAGTTACAACAGGACACGAACGTTGACAGGTAAAGTGCGCACGGAAATCACCGCCGGCAGCACCGCCGCCGCCCACGGAAACGTCCCGGCGGGAACGGTGCCGGCGAGAAGGGTGCCGGCGCCGGTCGTTCAGGAGAGATAGCGGGCGGCGAGACCGTCGAGATCGGTGAGCCAGCGGCTCGCGGTTCCTTCGTCGACGATTTCGCCGCGCCGCATGACATAGGCGCGGTCGGCCCGGCTCAGCACCGCCCGTGCGTTCTGTTCGATGACGAGCACCGCGACCCCGCGGTCGGCGGTCGCCCGCACCGTATCGAGTAGGCGCTCACGTACCAGCGGCGCCAGGCCGAGGGAGAGCTCGTCGATCAGCAGGAGGCGCGGGGCACGCGCGAGGGCCAGCGCGAGGGCGAGCATCTGCTGCTCGCCGCCGGAGAGCAGGGCGGCGCGGTGCCGCGAGCGCCGCGCGAGTGCCGGGAACAGCTCGATCGACTCCGGGCCGCCACGAACGAGGCGCAGTGACTGCCGGACCGTCAGCCCGGGAAAGATGTGCCGCTCCTCCCCCATGAAGGACACCCCCTGCCGGGCCCGCCGGTGGACGGGAACCCGGTTGCACGGCTCCCCGAAGAGGCGGACCTCACCGCTGGTGGGCCGGCGGTAACCGGCCAGGGTGCGCAGCAGCGTGGTCTTGCCCGCGCCGTTCGGACCGAGCAGCGCGACCACCTCGCCCGGGCGCACCGCGAGATTGATGTCGCGCAGCACCGGCACCCGCCCATAGCCGGCCGCCAACCCCCGCGCCTCGATCGCGGGGATGGATCCGGAGTGCACCGAATGCTCGGGGCGCCCGCCCGGAACCGTCGCCGTGCCATGTGGGCCTTCGTCACCCATACACGATCCTCCGCGCTCTGAGAGTAAACATCCGGGCAGGCATCCAAAGCCCGCGAAAAGCCGCCCTGGGGACCGGGGGCGGCCGCCGCCCGCGGCCCTCAGATGGGCATTGCGAGTGAGTGCTCACGAGCTTACGCTGCTGGTCGGGGGTCCGCAACGGCCTTCGCAGCGACAGTCGAGGCGAGCAAAAAGGGACTATTCGGTCACTTCTCGCCCCTATGCACTGGGGGTGTCATGGATCCGCGGACCATCCTGCAGTTCGCGCTTTTAGGTCTTGGTGTCGGCGGCGTGTACGCGGTTAGTGCCGTCGGGATCGTGGCAATACACCGAGGTTCCCGGACAATCAACTTCGCGCACGGCGGGATTGCCCTGTGGGGCGCGTTGGTGTACTACTGGTTACGCGACGATCATGGGATACCGGACATCCCCGCCGCATTGATCACCCTGCTCGGGGCGGCCCTGTTCGGCTGCCTCGTCTATCTGCTCGTCATCCGGTTCGTCAGGCACCGCACCCAGCTCTCGCGGATGGTCGCGACGCTCGGTCTGCTCGGCCTGCTGATCGGTCTGGCACACACCGCCTTCGGGAACGCGGCGCGGGTGCCCGACAGCTCCTTCCCGTCCGGCGGGGTGGACGTCTTCGACCAGACGATCCCCTCCGAGCGGATCATCATCTTCGCGATCGCGGTCGTGGTCGTCCTGGCACTGTCGTTCTGGTCGGCGACCGCCCGGCTGCCGCTGATGACGCGGGCGATGGCGGAGCACGAGTCCGCCGCCGCGGCGCTCGGCGCGTCACCACACCTGCTGGGTGCCTTCAACTGGGCGCTCGGCTCGGCGCTGGCAGCCGCCGGTGGCATCCTCGTCGCGCCGATCGTGGGGCAGTTCGACACCGCGATGCTCACCGTGATGGCCTTCGCCCTGGCGGCCGCCCTGCTCGGCCGGTTCGACAGCTACCTGTTGGCCCTGGCCGGCGGCATCGCCCTCGGCGTCGGCGAGAGCGTGGTCACCCATCTGGTCGCGGAACACGTCCCGGAGCGTTTCCAGATCGGCTGGCCGCAGACGGTGCCCTTCGTCGCCGTCATGGCGATCCTCGTGCTGCGCAGGGACGGTGCGAGCAACCGGCTGCCCGCCGTCCCCGCCGCGCCGGTCGCCGCGGGCCTGTTCCGCCCGCTTCCCGCGGCTGTCGCGCTCGCCGCCGCGGCCGCCGTGCTGCTCCTCGGTGACGCCCAGTGGCGGGACGCGGCGACGCTCTCGATCATCTTCGGCATCCTCGTGCTGTCCCTCGTCGTCCTGATCGGCTACGCCAACCAGATCAGCCTCGCGCAGATGACCGTGGCCGGCCTCGGCGCCTACGCGGCCGTCCGCCTCGACCTGGACATCCACCTGCCCTTCGTGCTCGCTCCGGTCGCCGGTGCCGTGGTCGGCGCGCTGGCCGGTCTGCTCGTCGGGCTGCCCGCGCTGCGGGTCCGCGGCATCAACCTCGCCATCCTCACGATGGGCATGGCCGTCGCGGTCTCCGGGGTGCTCTTCGACAGCACCCACTACACCGGGGGCATCACCGGTTCGCAGCCGCACCCGCCGACGGTCTTCGGCCTGGAGGTGGACGCGGCGCGCCATCCCGGCCGGTACGGTTTCGTCGCCCTGTTCTGGCTGGTCGTCGCGGCCTGCGCGGTGGCTGCCGTCCGGCGGTCCGCGCTCGGGCGGCGGCTGCTGGTCGTGCGGACGAACGAGCGGGCCGCGGCGTCCGTCGGTATCAGCGTCGCCCGCGCGAAGCTCTCCGCCTTCGTCATCTCCTCGGCGATGGCCGGTGCGGCGGGCGTGCTGCTGGGGTTCCGCAGCTCCTCGGTCACCTTCACCCAGTTCTCGTTCCTGGAATCGATCAATCTCGTCAGCCTGGCGGTGATCGCGGGGGTCACCTCGGTCACGGGGGGCCTGCTCGGCGGAGTGCTGGCCTTCGGCGGCCTGGTGTACCTGGTGATCGCCAACCTGCACATCGGCTTCGTCACGGAGAACTACGCGACCATCTTCGGCGCGGCGCTGGTCGTGACCGTTCTCGTGCACGAGAACGGGGTGGCCTGGCACCGGCGTTTCCAGCACGACCCCGCTCCGGTCCCCGACGGGGAACAGCCGGCCCGGGCCGGTGCGGAGCTGGCCACGGTGGGGGTGTCGGTGCGCTTCGGCGGGGTCGCCGCCGTCCAGGACGTCACCCTGCGGGCCCTGCCCGGTTCGGTGACCGGGCTCGTCGGCCCGAACGGCGCCGGCAAGACGACCCTGCTCGACGCGATCGGCGGCTTCGCCGCCGCCCAGGGCGGCCAGGTCCTCCTCGGCGACAGGTCACTGGGCGGCGAGGGCGCCGACACCCGTGCCCGGTCCGGGCTGGGTCGCGTCTTCCAGGCCGGTGAGCTGTTCGAGGATCTCACCGTCGCGCAGAACCTGCGCGTCGCCGCCGAGAACGCGGGTGGCACCGACGGCCGGCTCCCCGCACCGGCACGGGCCGCGCTGGAGCGGTTCGGGCTGGCCGATGACCTTCCCCGGCTCCCCACCGAGCTCCCGATGGCGAAGCGCCGGCTCGTCGGCATCGTCCGCGCCCTGGCCAGCAACCCCGCGGTGGTGCTGCTCGACGAGCCGGGCGCCGGACTGTCCATCACCGAGATCCGCGAGCTGGCCGCGAACCTGCGCGAGCTCGCCCACGGCTGCGGCCTCACCGTGCTGGTCGTCGACCACGACATGGCGCTGGTGATGTCGGCCTGCGACCGGATCGTCGTCCTGCACCAGGGGCAGGTCCTGGCGGCGGGCACACCCGAGGAGGTGCAGGCCGACGCGACGGTCCGGGAGGCCTACCTGGGCGAGGCCGTCGAACCGGTGGTCGCCGGCCGGCCGTCACCGCAGTGACGTGCCGCGGCCCCGGGACGGGCTGGCGGCCGTCCCGGGGCCGGTCGGGCTCAGGTGCGGAACGGCCCGGTCACCTCGAAGGTGATGCCGCCGGAGGACGAGCCGGTGGTGCCGCGCTGGGAGGAGAAGTAGAGGCGGGAGCCGTCCGGGGAGAAGGCCGGGCCGGTGATCTCCGATGATCCGTGTCCAGACAGACGCAGGACCGGCGCCACCACCGCGGTCGGCGTGATGATGCAGATCTCCAGGTTGCCGCCGTCCTCGGCCACGTAGAGGTCGCCGTAGCTGGAGCCGGTGATGTTGTCGACCCCGGTCAGCGGTGCCGTGCCACTGGTGACCAGGGAGTCGTCGTAGGCGAGCTCGAACGCGTTGGTGGCGCAGTTCAGCTTCCACACCCGGTTGTCGCCCTTGGTGGTCCACCAGACGGTGTTGTCGGCGTAGTGGACGCCCTCGCCGCCGTTGAAGCGCTTGGCGGCGGAGACCTGGCTACGGGTCGCGGTCGGCGAGCCGTCCGGATCCGGCACGGTCTGCCACGTCGCCGTGCCCGAGGTGGCGGACGCGGAGGCACACAGGACCTCCAGGGTGCCGCTGGACAGGTTTCCCCAGGTCGTGGGCCTGAAGCGGTAGAAGCAGCCGTTGGTCTGGTCCTCCGTCAGGTAGATCACCTGCCGGACCGGGTCGCAGGCCGCGGCCTCGTGGGCGAAGCGGCCCATCGCGGGACGGGCCACGGCGGCCGCACCGGTCGCCGGGTAGGTCTCCCACACCCGGCCGGTGGACGTCTCCTCGCAGGACAGCCAGCTGCCCCACGGCGTCGCCCCGCCGGCGCAGTTGCTGCTCGTGCCGGAGAGCAGCCGCTGGGCGGAGGTCACCGTCCCGGCCGAGTTGAAGCGCAGGACGGACGCACCGCCGGACCCACTGCCCACCTCGGAGTTCGACACGTACATCCACCCGGTGCCGTTCGGGTAGCAGGCGCCGCCGTCCGGCGCGCTGTGCCAGACGTAGCTCGTGCCGGAGACGGTCTGACCGGACCTGGCGACGATTCTGCTGGTAAATCCGGATGGCAGCCGAACACCGTTGGCATCGGCCGCGAGCAGTGCCCCGTAGGGGCTCGTTCCCGGCTGCGCAGGAGCCGCCATGGCCACCTCCAGCGCGGTTGCCGAGAAAGCCATCACACCCGCTCCGACGAACGCGGAACGTAGGAATGACCGCCGGTCCACCATCGATCCTCCAGAAACTCGGGAGCTTTGTCGGCAAAAGCGCCGAACGCCGCGGGGAACGATAGTGATCCCGACCGCCAGGACACCACCCACGAATCGATGAACGTTGGGTCCGGCCGGCTACGATCACCGAAACATTGCGCTAATACGGCGCGCGGATGGCATTCAGCCGCTCCTGGAGCGGGCCGGGCGGGCAGGACCCTCCCCGTGGTGGCGACTCCACGCCCGGGTAGGCGCGGCACGCACCCCGAACCCTCCGAGGTGCCATCGGCCGGCGCCCCGACCGTGACCGTGGCCATCACCGTGACCTGGACCGAACCCCGGCCGTACGGCCGGTCGGCCCCGCGGCCGGGGCTGTGGTGGCCCGGCGACCGGGGATGATTGTCCGGAGAAGACGGCACGGCGCCGAGAAGCCGCCGGGGATGTGTCGCCATCACGACACGGCGGCACAAAGAACCATCCCGGAGAGACGTGTGTTCTTCGGTCCCGGTGGCGCCCGGGGGCGCACCCGGCGACCACACATGGCCTCTACCTGCGCAGGATGCGGGCGGGCAGGTGCGAATACGCCTGCGCTCGGCGGCCGGCCCACCACCGGAACCATATTTCCGGCCGCCCCTCGGACAACATCGGTGCGGAAAGTCACGCGACCTCGGTGCGCGCCCTGGATAAAATGCCTGCATGACTACCGCGAATCATCCTGGGCCTCAGGATATGATTTCTCGTCCACATGACTCACACAGGTCGGGCGGGGCGGCAGTAAAGACGCCGGAACTCGTCATCCTGCTCAGTCCGTCCGGCGACGTCGTGGGCACCACCCCGAAGGCCACGGTGCACGGCCCGCAGACTCCCCTGCACCTGGCCTTCTCGTCCTACGTTTTCGACAACCTCGATCGCCTCCTCGTCACGCGGCGGGCCCTGGAGAAGCGGACGTGGCCGGGGGTTCTGACCAACACCTGCTGCGGCCACCCGGCCCCTGGTGAGGATTTCCGGGAGGCCATCACCCGGCGCCTGCAGGAAGAACTCGGGCTGCAGGCCGGTCCCATCGAGCTGGCTCTTCCAACGTTCCGCTACCGGTGCGTCATGGACGACGGAACGGTCGAGAACGAGATCTGCCCGGTCTTCTTCACCCGCACCTCCGGCCCTTTCCAGATCAATCCGGAAGAAGTGGCCGAGGCATTCTGGCTGCCGTGGTCGACGTTCGTCGACGACGTGATGAGCGGTGCGCTCACCATCTCGCCGTGGGCCCGGCTCCAGGTGGAGCAGCTCCGGACCCTCGGGCCGTCGCCGCGGAACTGGCCGAGTGCGTCAGACGACCAGCTTCCGGCCGCGGCCCGGCAGATCCGGACCATCACCGCGGAGTGACCGGCCACCGGCGCCCCGCCCGCTCGACCGGGCGCGTCTTCGCGCGCCCGGTCGAGGGCCGGGTCGAGGGCCGGGTCGAGGGCCGGGTCGAGGGCCGGGTCGAGGGCCGGGTCGAGGGCCGGGTCGACCCTGACGGGTCCTGCCCGGCCGCGGTCGCGACGTTCACCACCTGACCGGCCGCGACGTCCGCCGCGGTCCTCACACAGGTCGCGGTGCGGGTCGTGGACACACCAGGCGCCCGTGTCGTCACCGGGCGCACCACCCGCCGGCGCACCCGCCAGCTCATCGCGCACGGCAATGTCCGATCGAGGACTTCTCGCACCTCCGCCACAGGTGACCAGGTTCCCGAACGGCGCGTCGTGGATCTCGCCGCCGTTCGCACCGGCGGCACGGCCCTCCTGCAGGGTCCGCACGACGACGTTGCCCTCGATGGTGGCCGCGCCCAGGTCGACCAGGGTGACGTTCGGTGCGTGGATCGTGCCCCACACCGTCGCACTTCCCCCGGGCAGCGTGATGACCCCGCTGGTGGTGACGTTCCCCAGCGCGCACCGGGACGGCTCGTCGCCCTGCCAGGCAGTCCGGTAACCAGGACACCTCGTCAGAACACGGTCCGGAAGCGACCGATTGCCGCTCCTGGGAGGACGGGCTAGGTTCCGGGCTGGCGACATCCGCGCCGACAGGAACGTGCCGCGGCGGGACGCCCTCCACCGGGGCCGACCGCCCGCCGACTCTGTGCGACCGATCCGGCCGGCCAGGCCAACCAAACAAACGAGCAACGCGTCTAATCCCCACAACAGCACGAAGCCAACGCACCACGACACACCGACTCGTCCACTGGACCGACCGACCACCCGGGGGGACCTCTTGAGCCTCGTGTTCTCCGACGAGCAGGAAGAACTGCGCCGTTCCGTCCGGTCCTTCCTCGAGCACACCTCGCCGGAGACGGAGGTGCGCCGGCTGATGGAGACGACCGAGGGCTACGACCCGGCGGTCTGGCGCCAGATGGCGGAACAGCTGGGCCTGCAGGGGCTGCACGTCCCCGAGGAGTACGGCGGCGCCGGCTTCGGCTACGTCGAGCTGGGGATCGTCCTGGAGGAGATGGGCGCGCGGCTGCTGTGCGCGCCGTTCCTCGCCTCGGCGGTGCTCGCCACCGGCGCCCTGCTGGCGGCGGACGACCCGACCGCCCGCGCGGAGCTGCTGCCCGGCCTCGTCGGCGGCACGACCATCGGCACGCTGGCGTTCGCCGGCCCCTCCGGCCGCGCTGACACCGGTGCGCCCGCCGGGCTCGCCCCAGCTTCGGTGACGGCTCCGGCTCCGGCCTCCGCTCCCACGGACCGCCTGATCACCGCCACCCCGTCCGGCCCGGCGGGTGCCTACCGGCTGCGCGGCACCCGGCACTTCGTGCTGGACGGTGCCGTCGCCGGTCTGATCCTGGTGACGGCGTGGGCCGACGGTGGCCTCTCCCTGTTCGCTGTCAGCGGCGACGCGCCGGGCCTCACCCGCTCCCCGCTGCCGGTGATGGACCTGACCCGCAAACAGGCGGACCTGACCTTCACCGACACCCCCGCCCGCCTGATCGGCGCCGAGGGCGCGGCGGGCCCGGTGCTCGCCCAGGTGGTCCTGCTCGCCTGCGTCGCGCTGGCGAACGAGGGCGCCGGCGGGGCACGCGCCGTCCTCGAGCAGGCGGTCCACCACACCCGCGAGCGTCTCCAGTTCGGCCGGCCGATCGGGTCGTTCCAGGCCGTCAGGCACCAGTGCGCCGACATGCTGGTCGCGGTCGAGGGGTCGAAGTCCGCCGCCTACCACGCGGCCCGCGTCGCCGACTCGGGGAAGGCCGAGCGACTGGCCCAGGCCGCGTCCCTGGCCAAGGCGTACGTCGGCGAGGCCTACTTCTCGGCCGCGGCGGAGAACATCCAGATCCACGGCGGTATCGGCTTCACCTGGGAGCATTCCGCCCACCTGTACTTCAGGCGGGCGAAGACATCCGAGCTGATGTTCGGCGACCCGGCCCACCACCGGGGCCTGCTGGCCGGCCAGCTCGCGATCTAGTCCCGGTCGCGGGCACCAGCGCACCCAGCGACACCGGCGACGGTACCGGCGGCGCCGTGGTACGACGGCGCGGCCCCGGGCTCAGGGCCCGGGCCGCCTACCAGGCGGGGAAGTCGCGTTTGCGGATCAGGCAGTGCACACCCTTGACGTCGTCGACCACCTGGCTGACCACGAAGTCAGCGGCGGCGGACAGGTAACTGTAGGCGACCATCAGCGGGACGTCCCGTACCTGGCCCAGCACCCGCAGCGCCTCGCGGACGGCGAGGCGCATCGCCTCGTCGAGGTCGTTGTGCAGGCCGACGGCGATCCAGTGCTCCGGCGTCTCGCCGAACGGGCCGCCGGTGCCGGCACCGAGAGGCGCCGCCACGTCCGCGCTGAGAACGGTCAGCCGCACCGTCGTCCGCAGCGACGCCTCCAGCGCGGTCAGCGACACTTCCCCGTGTCCCTGGGCGAAGTGCGGGTCGCCCGTGTAGAAGCCGGCACCGGGGATCTGCACCGGCAGGTAGAGAGCGGTCCCGGCCACCAGGTCGCGGACGTCGAGGTTCCCGCCGAACGCCCCGGGCGGGACGGTGTTGAGTGCCTTGTCCCCCACCGGGGTGATCCCGGTGAGGCCCATGAACGGCGCGATCGGGAAGGTGATCTCCCGTCCAGCGCCGTACCGCATCACGGCGCGGCCCGCCGCCACGTCGACCGCGCAGAACTGGCTGTAGCGGTCGGTGAGCGACCCGTCCTGGTCGACCGGCAGCTCGCCGGGCAGCGCGCCCCGGCCGTGCCGGCTGGAGACGAGGCCGTAGGGCACCCGCGGGCGCAGCTCCAGGTACTCGACCCTGAGGATGTCGCCGGGCCGGGCCCCGTCGACCTGGATGGGGCCGGTGACGACGTGCGGGCCGTCCAGGCCCCGGTAGTGCTGCGCCTCCCGGGCGATGTCGATCGCGTCGAGGAGCACCGCGTCGGGGCCGACGTCGAGGCCGGCCCAGAAGGCGGCCGGGTCACGCCCCTGGTCCTCCATCAGCCCCTCGTGCGAGACCGTGTCGATGGTGACCGTCGCCCCGGACGCCACCTCGAGCACCGGCTCGGTCGCCGCGGTCGGCAGGCGGCCCCACGTGACAGTCTTCGGCGACGACGGCAGGTAGTGCTCACCCGGTACTTCCCCGTACCCACACTGCAGGACGGACATGACGCGCTCCCTCGTTACTCGTCCGCGCCCCGCCCCGGCCCCGGACCCGGCCCCGGACCCGAACCACCGGTGCCTCCAGCGGTCGATTCACGGCCATCCCACCAGGAAACCGCACGTCACGTCCCCTTCGAGCGCGCGGTCTCACACCTTGGGGGCGGGGCCGCCGGCGTCTGGACCGCCAGATCGGGCCGCCGGCCCGGTCGCCGGACCTGTCGCCGGACCGGCGGGGTCATGGCCGGCGAGGGCACGGGCGGCGTGGCCCGCGAGCACGGTGAGTGCGCCGATCTGCCCGGCGAACGCCCGGCGCTGCCCCGCGCTCACCAACGTGATCACGTCGCCGGCCGCGGCCAGCGCGACGAGGCGGGCGAGGTCCGGATCGGCGTCCCCGGGTGCGACCTCACCGCGCAGGACCGGGCCCGCGGCCCGGTTCACCGCCCGCACCTCGGCCCGCGGCAGCAGGACCACGGCGGACGTCGGGAACACCCCGAGCGCCCGGCCCCGGGCAACCCGGATCCAGCCGGCGGCCTCCAGATCGTCCCGGGTCTCGGCGACCGCCGCCCGGTGCTCGTGCCCGATCCAGTCGGCCCAGCTCCGCGCGACCGGCGCGTCCTTGACCTGGCGGTACACCGCCGCGACCAGCGGATCAGCCCGGCCGCTGCCGCCGCGGGGGGTCGGCCCGGAGCCGGCCACCCGGCCACCCGGCGGCGCGGCGGCCACCCGGGCCCGGCCCTCGTCGTCGACCAGCCAGCCGTCCGTCTCCAGCTCGACGAGAGCGGCGGCACGCAGTGCCCGACCGAGGCACCGGTTCGGATACAGCTGGTCCTTCTCCAGGTTGTAGGCAAGCAGGTAGAGCCGGGCGGGCAGCGACGTCAGCGGATCAGGTGTCACCCCACCTGCCTACCGGACCCGGCCCGAAACGCCTGTCCGACGCCCGACGACCGACGCCTGATGTCCGACGTCCGACGCCCGACGCCCGACGCCCGACGCCGATCGTCGTTTCGGCAGATGGTGCCACCGCGCGTGCTCTACCCGCGAGCGCTGGAACCGCTCGGGCCGAAGCGTTCGGTGCGGATGCGCTCGGGATCGTGGCCGATCTCCACCAGCGCGTCCGCGACCTCCTCGACGAACCCGGTGGGCCCGCACACGTAGCAGGTCGGCTGGAAGTCGGGCGGCCAGCCGGCGGCGGCGAGATCCGCGGCGCGCAGCCGGCGCGGCGGCGACATCCAGTGGTCGGGCACGGCCCGGGTGTAGAAGCGGGTGACGTCCAGCCCCGGATCGCGGCCGGCGGCGTCCCGCAGCTCGGCGGCGTAGTACAGGTCCTCCGGGGTGCGCACGGAGCAGATCAGGCGGAACGGCACCCGGCTCCCGGCGGCGCGCCGCGCGCGGACCATCGCCATCAGCGGCACCAGGCCGGACCCGCCGGCGACCAGGAGCACCGGCGCGGTGTCGGCCGGGCGCCAGACGAACCAGCCGCCGACGGGGCCGCGCAGCTCCAGGGGGTCGCCGACCGAGAAGACCTCGGTCAGATACGGGGAGACCTCCCCGCCGGGCACCTTCTGGATGGTGAGCTCCACCCGCTCGCCGTCGGCCGGTGCGGCCAGCGAGTAACTGCGGCGGGTGCTGTAGCCGTCGGCGGCGGTGAGGCGCAGATCGACCCGCTGACCGGCGAGGTGCCCGGGCCAGCCGGGGACCGCCAGCACCAGCGTGCGGGCCGTGGGCGTCTCGTCGCGCACCGCCACCAGCCGGGCGACGCGCCACGCGAGCCGCTCCTTCAGTCGCCCTGGTAGCGCTGTTCCAGCCACGGATCACCCCGGTCGTGGTAGCCCGCGAGTTCCCAGAATCCCCGCTCGTCGCGTTCGAGGAGCCGGATGCCCCGCACCCACTTGGCCGACTTCCAGAAGTACAGGTGCGGGACGAGGAGCCGCGCCGGGCCGCCGTGCTCGGGGGCCAGCGGCGCGCCGTCGTAGCGGTGCACCACCCAGGCCTGGCCGTCCAGCAGGTCGGTGAGCGGCAGATTGGTGGTGTACCCGCCGTAGGAGTGCACCAGGGCGAACTCGGCGGACGTCTCCACCTCGCCGAGCAGCGTGTCCAGGCTGACGCCCTCCCAGGACGTCCCCAGTTTGGACCACTGCGTCACGCAGTGGATGTCGACCGTGGGCGACTCACTGGGCAGCGCGAGGAAGGCGGACCAGTCCCAGCGGTGCTCGGCGCCGGTCTCGGTCGTGATCGTGAACTCCCAGCCGGCCTGCGGCACCCGCGGGGTGGGCCCGGCCGACAGCACGGGGAAGTCGTCGGTGGCGTACTGACCCGGCGGAACGGACTCCCCGGCGGAACGGGGCCGGCCCTGGAACCCCGGCGAGACAATGCCCACGTACGACACCTATCACGGATCCGGCTGCCCGCGCGGCACAGACGGCCATCCGCGGCCCTCCGGCGGCAGACGATCATCCGCCACGGGTGCGGCACCGGTCCGGCCGCGGTCGGTGGTGGGTGGGGCGTCGCCCGGGGTCGGGGGGTCCCCGGGCGACAGTCGGATCTTTCCATCACCCACGGCGCATCGGCAATGACGGACAGCTGTGGTCTCACCACCTCAGGACGTAGGTCCCGGGGCGAAGGTCCTTTCTCCATCATCCATAGACCTGCCGAAGGACACCCCTTGGTCCTGGACGTCGGGGCCTTCCCGCGTCCGGCTCGCATCCGGCTCGCATCCGGCCCGCGTTCGGCCCGCGTTCGGCCCGCGTCGAGCCATGTGGATCACGGGGCCCGCGGAGGCTCAGGTCCCCAGGGTCCCACAGCGGGGCGCCGGTCGAAGCACCTCGAAGCGCTGCCCGTCCGGCGCCACCCGCAGGAAGGTGTAGCACCGTCCCAGCTGGCCGAAGGACGTCGTGAAGTCGATGGGCGCGGGCAGCAGGCCGCCCGCGGAGTAGTCGCGCACGGTACGCAGGCCGTCGAGGAAGCGCTGGCGGGTCGGGCAGGGCCCGGCCTCGGCGAGGCCGCGCACGAACATGTCGGCCGCGATCCAGCCGGACAGGGATGCCTGGCGGTTCGGCGGCTGCATCTGCGGCGCGTAGCGGCCCATCGCCGCGAGGAAGGCGCGGTGGCCGGGCAGGTCCAGCTCGAACGGCTGGTAGTCGACGAAGAGGTTGACGTTGAGGTCTCCCAGGAGCGAGCCGAACGCCTTCAGCAGGCTCTGGTCGTAGCCCGACGGCGACAGGACGACCCGCAGCTCCGCCCCGGCCGCCTTCGCGCCCAGCACGACCTGGCCGAAGGCCCCGCCGGTGACGGTTCCGACGAGGGTGTCCGCCCCGCTGTCGCGCACCTGGTTCCCGACCGCACGCAGGTCGATGGGGCCGGTCGCCTCCACGGTGCCGACGACCCGCACGCCGGCGCCCTCCAGGCTGGCCTTCAGCTCCTCGGCGAGCTCACCGGACGCGGCCGAGAGACTCGAGACGGCGATCACCGCGGAGGTCCCGCCCTGGTCGGCCACGAACTCCCCCCAGGTCGAGACCGAAACCCCGTCCGCGATCATGTTCGAGTAGCTGAACATGTTGTCGAACCTGGTCCAGGCGGCGTCGAGCGAGGTTCCCGTGACGGGGACCCCGAGGCCGTGCAGGTACTCCGCCGAGCCGTCCGACGCCGCGGTCGACTCCATGATCCCGAAGACGTTCTGCTCCTCGACGAGGCGCTGGGCCGCCGTCCGGTTCACGCCGGCCTGCGAGCCGTCGTCCTGCCAACGGTAGGTGAGGCTGCGTCCGTGCACGCCACCGTCAGCGTTCGCGACACCCAGCCGAGCGTCCACCCCGGCGCGGAACGGGCCGAACAGCGAGGCGGCGTTGCCGGAGTCCGGGTACAGCAGGCCGAGCCGGACCTCGTCGCCGGCGATCCCCGGTGACGGCGGGCAGGACGGATCCGAGCGACTCGGCGTTGGCGGCAGCGCGCCATCACGGGACACGCATGAGACACATGCCAACCCGACGAGCAGTGCGGCCACTCCGGCCCGCGCCGCCCGCCAGCTCCCCACCAGCCAGGACGCGCGCGGGCCTCGGCACTCCGGCCGGGCGGCTACGGGATCCCCGGCACCACCACGGCCCGTCCCAGGTCTGATACGCACAGCACCAGAGTGACCCACGAAAGTCACCATCAACGTCTAACCGTTGATTCTGTGAACTTCCACCATCAGGCCAATTCCCGCGCAACCCTTCGGCCGGACGCTCGACGGCGTTCCTGTCTCGACGGCCGCACCCACGCTGACCTGGTACAGGCCCGCACGTCTCCGGATGCCTGGCCCGGCTGACCTGCCTGGGCGGTTGCGCTCACCAGAGCAGATGGAGCTGGCGCCCGCCGGCATCCGCATCCGCATCCGCGGGCAGGTCGGTGTCGACAGCCACGCTGGCATCCCCGGCACTGGCGATGGCGTCCCCGGCACCGGTGCTCCCGGCACCGGCGGCCTCGGCCTTGGCGGTGTCCGGCGGCGCATCACCGCCGTGGGGCCTTTCCGGCCCGGTGGCGGGCGGGGGCACGTCACCCTCCTGTTCCAGGCCGTGCAGCACCGCGGGGAGATCACCGGCGTACACGACCGTGAGCAGGCGGGTGGCCCGGGTCAGTGCCACGTACAGGTCCGCCAGGCCCCGGGTCGGCCCGGCCAGGATCTCGGCCGGCTCGACGATGATGACGGCGTCGAACTCGAGGCCTTTCGAGTCGGCGACGGTGAGGACCGCGACGGGAGCGTCCAGCAGCCGGTCGGCCGCCGACCGTCCCCGGTCGGCGCGGGCGGCGGCGCCGGGGGTCTCGAGCTCCCGCGGTGCCAGCAGCGCCGGGTCCGCCGCCTGCAGCGCCCCGCGCACCGCCGCGACCCGCCCGGGCGGGGTGATCACCGCGGTCCTCCCGCCCCTGACCTCGTCGGCCGCGGCCCTGGTCTCGGCGACCACGCCACGCACCAGCGCGGCCTCGTGGCCGGCGCGGGTCGCGGGAGCCGCGCCGGAGACGGTCCGGACAGCACGGGGGCGCCGGCCGACGGAACGCACCGAGAGCGGCGCGGCGGCGGTGGGGTCGGCAGCGGCCAGCACACCCGCGGCGACGTCCATGATCTCGCTGGGGGTCCGGTAGTTCACGGTGAGGCGCTCGACGGCGTAGTGGGTGACGTCCCGGCCGAGCAGCTCGCCCCAGTTGCGCGGTGCCTGCGGGCGGGCGGCCTGCGCCAGGTCGCCGACGAGGGTCGCCGTACGCCCCGGACAGCGCCGCCACAGCAGCCGCCACAGCATCGCCGAGACCTCCTGGGCCTCGTCCACGATCAGGTGCCCGTACGTCCAGCTCCGGTCGGTGCTGGCGTACTCGGCGGCACTGCGGCGCTGGCGGGGGGCCGTCCAGCGCTCGGCGACGGCGTCGGCGTCCAGCCGGTCGTCCAGGCCGAGCATCTCCAGCACCCCGCGGGCGTACTCGCGTTCCGCCGCCCGCTCGGCGTTCGCGCGGCGGGCCTCGTCGCGACGGGCCTTCTCGTCCGGGTCGCCGAGCAGTTCGGCCGCCTCGTCGAGCAACGGGACGTCCGCCGGGGTCCACGCCGGAGCGGGCGAGGCAGCGGGGCTGGCGGGGGCGCCCGGCGCGGTGGGCCCGGCGGCGGAACGGGCCTGGGGGGCAGCGCTCGCGCCGCGGCGCAGCAGGCCGCGCTCCTGCCCGGTGAGCCGGGTACCGGCGGCCCGGGCAAGCCGGTCGGGCGAGGCGTAGAGGTCGGCGAGCAGCCGGGCGGGCGTGAGCACGGGCCACAGGTCGTTGAGGGCACGGCGGATGCCCTGGTCCGCCCAGAGGTCCGCTCGGATCTCCGTACGCTCGTCCGGATCAAGCAGCCCGTTGGGCAGCTGCGCGACCACCTGGCTGGTCAGGGTGCTCAGCAGTTCCCGCAGGAAGATCTGGCGGGCCGCGTTGTGCGGGCGGCGGCTGCGCCGCGCCCGGGTGCGGGCCCGGACGACCGTGTCCCGGTCCAGGTGAAGATCGTGCTCGTCATGCCGGAGACGCAGCACACGGGAGGGGACCCGCTGACGGTCCCGGACGGCGCCGGCGATCACGTCGGCCATCCGCGCGTCGCCCTTGAGCACGGCGGTGGCGACGGGCTCGTCGCCGGTCGCGTCCACACCGGGGAACAGCCGTCCCGGCGTCGCGAAGACGACGCCGGTCTCGCCGAGGGAGGGCAGCACCTGCTCGATGTAGCGCAGGAAGACCGGGCTGGGCCCGACCACCAGCACGCCGGAGCGCAGCAGCCGGTCGCGGTGGGTGTAGAGCAGGTAGGCGGCGCGGTGCAGTGCGACCGCCGTCTTTCCCGTTCCCGGGCCACCGTCGACGACCAGGACGGCGTTCGCCGCGGCCCGGATGATCCGGTCCTGCTCGGCCTGCAGGGTCGAGACGATGTCGTGCATCCGCCCGGTGCGCGGGGCCGACAGCGCCTCCAGCAGCATCGTGTCGCCCGAGGCGGGCGCCTGGGCACCGGCGGACCCGGAATCGCCCTCGGCCGCGGCCCCGGAGGCGGCCTCGGCCGCGGCGACGGTGGCCGCACGCGGATCCAGCGGGTCGTCGGCGATGCCGGTGACCCGGCGGCCGCGGGTGCGCAGGTGGCGCCGGCGCACCAGTCCGCGCGGGTCGGCGAGGGTGGCCTGGTAGAACGCGGTGGCGACCGGCGCGCGCCAGTCCACCAGGATGGGCTCCTGCTCCCGGTCGGTCAGCCCGATCCGCCCGATGTAGGTGCGGCGTCCCTCCGTGTGGTCCATCGCGCCGAAGCACAGCCGGCCCTCGGCTGCGTCCAGGCGGGCCAGGCGGTCGGCGTGGGTCGCGGCGAAGACGTCCCGTTCCACGATCGACTGCGGCGTCCCCGTCCCGGCCTCCATCAGGACCTGCCTGAGCTGGTCGCGGGTGGTCTCGCGGATCTCGTCGAGGCGCGTGTAGAGGGTGTCGACGTAAGCCTGCTCGTACGCAAGCTCGGAGTCACGAGTCGTCGGCACCGGATGTCCTTTCCACTCGGCGGTGGGATACGTGTCAGGGGGCGGCTGCGAGCGACCAGCGCTGCCCGCTGACAGCCCACCACACCGCTGACAGCCCACCACACCAGGATCATCCCGCCTGCCAACGCCCCGGCCACGACGTGTCCCGTTCGCCGCCCCGGCGCCCGGGGCGGACCCGGCGCCCACCCCGGCCTGCGGTCACCCTCCGCGTGCCGCCGCCTGCCGCACGTCGTCGGCGTCGTGCTCCAGCCGGGTGCGCACGAGCGCCGCGACGAGCCGCGGGACATCCTCGCGCTCGACGAGTTCGGCCAGGTCCCGCGGGTCGGTCGGCAGGCCCAGGTCGCCGGCGGCAGCCCGCGCCCGCTCGTCGACGTAGGGCACCAGCTCGTCCCAGGCCGCCTGCGCCTCGCGGAGGAAGATGTCCGCGCCGACCGGGCCGATGCCCTTGATCTGCTGGAGCAGCTCCCGTTCGCGGTCCGGCGTGTGGTCCGCCGCGTCCCGCAGCCGGCGGATGTCGCCGTCGTAGGTGTCGAGCAGGTAGCCGCAGGCATCCGCCAGTGTCCGCGACGTGCTCTCGTCGTAGCGGGCGTAGCCGGACCGGTTGAGCACCCGGACCCGCTCGGCCCAGCTCGCCTCGCCGAGGGCCGCCGCCGACGTCCAGCCCTGCCTGCGCAGGGCCCGGAACGCCTCGACCGCCATCGACGTGCGGATCGGCGCACTCGCCAGCAGCGCGAAGAGCAGGAGACCGAACATGCCCTCGGCCGTGTCGGCGGGGACGTCCACGTCGATGTCCTCGGCGTAGGTGCGGCCGTGCCGGGCGAGCAGCTCGCGCAGGATCGCCTCGCTGTCAGTTCCAGCCATGACCCTGGGCTACCCGCGGCCGGGGGGCCCGACTCCCTGCTGTCAACCCCGCGCCCGACCCCGCGCCGGCCATACCAGCCCACAGTGGGCAGCGGACGGGTCCCGGTGGACACCCGGGAGACACCCGGGAGCCTCCGCTCAGTCGGCGAGGAACTCCTCGATCAGTCGGACGAGTTCCAGCGGCCGGTCACTCTGCACCGAGTGGCCCGCCCCGTCGACCACGGCGGTGCGCAGCGCCGGCAGCCGGCGGCGGAACTGCTCGACGTCGTCGTCGTGGACGAACGGTGACGCGCCGCCCCGCACGAGCAGCAGCGGCACGCTGATCGCAGCCACCTCGTCCCACAGCCGGGTCATGGCGGTCATCTGGTCGGCGCCGCCGGGGCTGGCCAGGTCGTACCGCCACGCCCAGCGGCCGTCGGGCAGCCGGTAAGCGTTGTGGCGAACCCCGCGGCGCACCCCCGAGGCCGGGCGGCGCGGGCTCAGCGCGATAGCGGCCTGCGCCATCTGCTCGAACGAGTCGTACGTCGGCGGCCCGCCGACCAGCGCCACCGCCCCTCGCTGCGCCGTGTCCATCGCGCGGACCCGGTCCGCGGACTGTGGCGTGACGTCGACGAGGATCGCGCTGCGGCACAGGTCCGGCCGGGTCGCGGCGAGGTGGATGGTGGTGGCGCCGCCGAGCGACATGCCGACGACGACCCGCGCCGCGGGCGCCGCCACCCGCAGCGCCTCGGCAACCGCATCCGCGTTCGCCCACGGACCGTAGTCATGATCGTCACGCCGGTAGGAATGGCCGTGCCCGGGCAGGTCGAAGGCGATCGCGGGACGCCCCACCGCGAGCACCACCGAATCCCAGGTGTGCGCGTTCTGGCCGCCGCCGTGCAGGAACACGAGTTCGGGCTCGGCCGTGCCCCAGCGGAGGTGGCTCAGCCACCGGCCGGGCTCGACCTCGACCTGGCCGCGGGCCACCTCGGGGCGCCCCGTGTAGGGAATCCCCAGCTCCTCGGCGTTCTCGTGCAACAGCCCGAACTCGTCGTAGTCGTCGGTCTCGGGGTTGCTGTCGATGTCCGGCTGATCGGCCATGATCGGCGCCTCGCTCTCGTCCGCATCTGTTCGGCCGCCAGGTCCGATCCGGCCCGGCGGCCGACGGGCCGCGCAGGGAGAATGTAGGACCGATCGGGCGCGACACGCGCCGATCCGGCCGGTCGGACGCAGTTCCGGTTCTTCCGCCACGCGGGACGGGGCCGAAACAGGCCGGCACAGGCCGACGGAAGGAACCCCTCATGAGCTTCAGCCTCGACCTCACAGACGACCAGACCGAGCTGCGAACGTGGGTGCACGGCTTCGCCGAGGACGTCGTACGCCCCGCCGCCGCGGAGTGGGACGAACGGGAGGAGACCCCCTGGTCGATCATCCAGGAGGCGGCGAAGATCGGGCTGTACACCTTCGACACCCTCTCCACCCTGTGGTTCGAGCCGACCGGGCTGTCGCTCCCGATCCTGTCGGAGGAGCTGTTCTGGGGCGACGCCGGCATCGGCATGTCGATCATGGGGACGTCGCTGGCGATCGCCGGCCTGGCCTCGTCGGGCACGATGGAGCAGATCGGCGAGTGGGTGCCCGCCTGCTTCGGGGACGCCGCCGACCCGAAGGTCGCCGCCTACTGCGTCTCCGAACCCGAGGCCGGCTCGGACGTCTCCTCGATGCGGGTCCGGGCCCGCTACGACGAGGCGCGGGACGAGTGGGTCCTCAACGGCCAGAAGGCGTGGATCACCAACGGCGGCATCGCGAACGTGCACATCGTCGTCGCGTCGGTGGACCCCGAGCTGCGGGCGCGCGGCCAGGCCTCGTTCGTCATCCCGCCCGGCACGCCCGGGCTCGCCGCGACCCGCAAGATCAGGAAGCTGGGCCTGCGCGCGTCGCACACCGCCGACGTGTTCCTCGACGACGTCCGGATCCCGGGCCGGTGCCTGCTCGGCGGCAAGGACAAGCTGGACGAGCGACTGGCGCGGGCCCGCGAGGGCACCCGCTCCGCCGAGCAGACCGCCCTGCGCACCTTCGAGATGAGCCGCCCGACCGTCGGCGCCCAGGCGGTGGGCATCGCCCGGGCCGCCTACGAGTACGCGCTCGACTACGCGCGTACCCGCGAGCAGTTCGGACGTCCCATCATCACCAACCAGGCGATCGCGTTCGCTCTCGCCGACATGCGCATGGAGATCGACGCGGCCCGGCTGCTGATCTGGCGGGCGGCGTGGATGGGCCGCAACGAGCGCCGCTTCGAGGCCGGCGAGGGCTCGATGTCGAAGCTCAAGGCAGGTGAGGTCGCGGTGTGGGCGACGGAGAAGGCGGTGCAGATCCTCGGCGGCGCCGGCTACAGCCGGGAGCACCCTGTCGAGCGGATGTACCGCGACGCGAAGATCTACACGATCTTCGAGGGCACGTCGGAGATCCAGCGGCTCGTGGTCGCCCGGGCGATCTCCGGGATGCGCCTGGCCTGAGCGGCTCCGACGCCTGCCGGCAAAGGCGAACGGGGACAGTTTCTCGCACCAGTTGCACAGAAACCAGCAAGCTACGGGGTTCGCGGGCCGCCGGCCGGCTTGGATCAGGCAGAGGCCGGATCGCCGACGTGGCATCGGGGGCGATGTTCGGGGGCATCAGCCACGTCTGGCGATCCGGTCCAGCCGATCCGGTCCAGCCGGTCGGCGCCCGCGAACCCGGGCCGCTGCCCCCTCATCCACGCAGGCCCGCCGGCAACGCGGACACGTAGGCCACGCTGGCGTGGCTGTCCACCGGGCGGCCAGCCGCGTCCACGCAGCGGATGGTCGCGGTCAGATCGGCGGGCTCCGCTCCGGTCTCGTCGGGCCCTCGCGCCCAGTCGTCGGCCGAGCACCGTGAGGTCGCGTCGCCGTACGCCGTCACTCCCAGGAAGTCCGGGCCACGCCCCACCCCGGGGAGGACCACCTCGTAGACACCGACCTCGACCCGCCGGACGGTGTTGACCGCCCCGGTGCTGTTGGCCGAGTAGCGGCCCCACGCCTCGACCGGATCACTGAGCGGCGCCGGTTCCACCGGCCCGTCACCAGTCGTCACGCCCGTGAAGACATGGGCGAATCCGCCCGCCCCGGCCGGCATCAGCGCGTCCCGGTCGGTGTAGAGCAGCGCGAACGGGGTGTCAGCCCAGGTCGCGCCGTCGGTGCAGCCGACCAGCACGGTCTGCCGGTCACCGAGCACCTCCCGATCGAGGGGGTTGCACCCGGCTGCGCCGCCGCCGATCGCGTTCAGCTGGAGGTTGTTGCCGGGGCGCACGAACTGGGCGCCGACGAGGTCGACGGCATAGCGGCCGGTGGCCACCCGGCGGACGTCGATCCGACCCGGACCGGCGACGCTGTACCGGCCGGGATCCAGCGGGCCGGCCGCGGCGGTGCCGTCGTGGTGCAGATAGGCGTACGGCCCGCCGTCGCCCGTCCCCGCGCGGCCGGCCGGCGCGTGGGTGAACAGGACCGCGAACCGCGAGTCCGCGTACGCACCGGACGGGTCGCGGCAGACCAGCGCGACCCGTTCGTCGAGCCGCTCACCGGCCCGCACGGGCACCACCTGCCCGCTGCCCGCCGCGGTGGCCGCCACGGCCTCGTCGGCCTCGTCGGCCTCGTCGGCGGACTGTCGCACCGCCTGCCAGTCGGTGACGTGGCAGTACGCCCCGCCGTCGGGTGGCGCGCCGATCGACGTGGCCAGGGCCACCCCCCGCCCGCCCACGACCCCGATACCGGGGAAGGTGACCTGGTAGCGGCCGACCTCCGACCGGGAGATCACCGGCCTCGCCGCGGCCAGCGCGTCGACGACCTGCCAGCTCCCCGCCGCGGCGCTGTCGGGCGCCTCCAGCGGCGCGGCCGGCGCGGTGACCTCCGAGCGCAGGAAGCCCCAGACCGGCCCGCGGGGATCGGCCGGGCCGAGAGTGCCCTGGATGACCGGTGTGTCCCGGGCGGCCGCGGTGACGATCAGCGTGATGCCGCCGGCGAACGCGAGGACCGCGAGAACCGCGCTGGCCACCGTCGCCCGATTCCAGTGCGGCACGCATCCAGCCCTTCGTTTCCCGGGCGCGCGGGGGAGAACGGCACCCACCCCGCTCCGGAGGCGAGGTATGTCGGAAAAGAGTCCCACATCGGGTCCCTATCCGGACACCGGTGCGTACCCGGCCCGCATTACAGTGTTGCGTTGCCTGCTCCGGAGGTTTCTTTCTGATTCCGCCGGAACGGTGCCGGGATCCGCTCCCGCGGAACTGGTCAGGTGCCGCCAGGGCACCGGCGACACAACGATGATCTTTTTGATGCGCGGCAGAGGTGCTCCCGGGTGAGGCATCTGGCCCGCTACAGCATGTGAGGGTGGGCTCGATGTCATCGGAGGCCGGGATTCCGGCGCGGACCGTTCCGCTCGGTGCGGACGATCCCCGCGAGCTGGGTTCCTACCAGCTGCTCGGCAAGCTCGGCCAGGGCGGTATGGGCACCGTCTACCTGGGCCGATCGCAGCAGGGCCGGCTGGTCGCCATCAAGGTGATCCGTGCCGACGTGGCGGACAATCCTGAGTTCCGGGCCCGTTTCTGGTCGGAGGCGGAGACCGCGCGCCGGGTCGCCCGGGTCTGCACCGCCGAGGTGCTCGAGGCCGCCCCGCACGCCCCCCAGCCCTACCTGGTGACCGAGTTCATCGAGGGCGAGACGCTGGCGCGGTTCGTGGCCCGCAACGGCCCGCTCGCGGACGCGAACCTGGAGCAGCTCGCGGTCGGTGTCGCGGCGGCGCTGACCGCGATCCACCGCGCCGGCATCGTCCACCGGGACCTCAAGCCGGCGAACGTGGTGCTCTCCCCGTTCGGCCCCCGGGTCATCGACTTCGGCATCGCCCGGGCGCTGGACTCTGCCTCCGGGCTGACCGGCGACCTGCAGCAGCTCGGCACTCCCGCCTTCATGTCGCCGGAGCAGATCGAGGGCGGGGCGGTGACCCCGGCGGTCGACATCTGGGCCTGGGGCGGCCTGGTCACCTACGCGGCCACCGGTCACTACCCGTTCGGCGAGGGCAACGCGCAGGTGCTGCTGTACCGGGCGCTGAACGAGGAGCCGCGCCTCGACGGCGTCGACCCCGCGCTGCGCCCCATCGTCTGGCACGCCATGCGCAAGAACCCGACGGGCCGACCCACCGCGCAGCAGCTCATGCTGCGCCTGCTGGGCGACCCCACGGACGACGTCGACGCGACGATCGACCCGAGCGAGGTCACCAACGTCCTCCAGGGCTGGAACCTGCCGATCTCCCCCGCCGTCGGGGCGGGGCCCGCCGCAGCGGGCACAGGCGGCGGGTGGCAGGGCGGCGACGACCGGACGGTGGCCACCATGGCCGCGACCCGCGGCCCCGGCGCCACGGCCCATGGCCCCGGCTACGGCGCCGCGACGGGCGGGGGCACCGGCAGGCCGGGTGAGGCCGCGGCGCCGGGGCCTCGGGTCGGCGAGGGCACCGGCCGGAACCGCCGGACCCCGGCCATCGTCGGTGCGACCGCCGCGGTCGCCGCCGTGGTGATCGCGGCGACGCTGATCGCGCTGAGCGGAGGCGGTGACGGGGACGACACGGACAGCGCCGGCGCGGCAGCGTCGACAACCGCGCCGGGTGAGCTGCCGCTGTCCGCGGTTCCCCTCGACGACACCACGATGGTCTTCGCCAGCGACCAGAGCGGGAACTACGACCTGTACACCGGCCGGCTGCCCGACCAGGGCAAGCTGACCGACATCCGCCCGATCACCACCACCGCCGAAGATGATCTCCTGCCCTCGGTCAGCAGGGACCGCAGGACGGTTGTCTTCACCCGTCGGGAGGGCGCCGAGAACGCCCTGTACGCGGTGGCGGCGGACGGCTCGGGTGCCCCGGTCAGGCTCTTCACCACCGGACCGGCCTCGAAGCTGACCGTCGCCGACGACGCGCGGCCGTCGCTCTCGCCGGACGGCAAGTTCCTGGTCATCCGGTCGACCACCGGCCAGGACGGCCTGCCGAACCCGGGGCTTTACATCGCGTCGCTCGATGGCGAGACCGTCTCCCGGCTCAACGCGGCGCCCCAGGCCACCGACCCCGCCTGGTCGCCCAGCGGCGAGCTCATCGCCTACTGGTCGTCGGAGACGGAGAGTGACCGAGGCTTCATCGTCACCATCCCCACCCAGCCGAACTCGCAGCCCACCCCCATCACCAAGGGCGACGGCAATCGGGACGCCGACCCGACCTTCTCCCCCGACGGCCAGCGCATCGCCTTCAGCCGGGAGATCGGCGGCGACCTGGAGATCTACCAGATGAACACGGACGGCACGGACAGGGTCCGGGTCACCGCCGAGCCGGGGCGGGACCAGGACCCGGCCTACTCGCCGGACGGCAGCCGCCTGGTGTTCACCGGTGAGCGGGGCACGCCGGTCCGCCGGCTCTATCTCACCGACCCGGCGAACACGACCGATGCCGACATCCTTCTCACGGACATCCCGAGCTTTCACGTCCGCTGGGCGAACGGCTGACGGCCGCCGAGGGGGCGACCCGCCCTCCCGGCCCTGCCCGCCGTCATCGCGCCCACGGGTGCGATGACGACGGGCATCGTCGTAGCTGGGCCTGGGCCGGCGGGAGCTCTGTCGTCACGGGCCACGTCGTCCGACGCCGTGACGGCGTCCAGCAGCCGCCAGTAGTCCGGGCCGCCGCCGGGCCCCGCGCCCTCGTCGTTGCGCCGCAGGACAGCGTCCTTGAAGGCCAGGAAGGCGGGCGAGGAGCGGGCCGGACCCTCGCGGGCGCCGGACGGCGGCGATGACGGGCCGCCCAGCCAGCCGAGGCGCAGCACGGCCCGCAGCATCGGCACCGACAGGCACTGGTCCAGCCACAGGACGATGTCCTGCAGGGTGCGGTGCGCCGCCGTGGCGGCAATGCCGCCCAGGTCGGTGAGATCTCGCGGCTCGACCGCCATCGCGTGGCGCCGGCAGCCGGCCCGGCGCCTGCCGGCCGCCACCGGATCGGCGAACGCGACGTCCACCGGCTCCTGCGGCGCCCACCGGGGCAGGCCGGGGATGCCGTGTAGGCGTGCCGCGGTCAGCAGGCAGACCACGCCACCGGCGACCGCCAGCGCGGCGCGGGCGTAGGCGCGCACCCGGTCGCGCACCGGGGGCACGACGAGCGCTCCGCGGATCGGTGCCCGCCAGCCGCCGGAGCGCCGGCGCACCGTGATCGCCGCGTCGGACATGCCGAGCCGACGCGCCTCACACCGGGTAATCATGTCGTCCTGGCCTCGGGCCAGGGCGACGACTCGTTGATAGCTCTCGGGCATGTGCCGAGTCTGCGGTCCGCGCCGGCTGCCGGCAGAGGCGCGGTGCCTCCTGTGGACAACGCGATCCGGATCGGACCCCTGTCCACCGGGTCGGGTCCGCACGCGAAAGGGGGGCGGCGCCCACCCGGGTCCGGGTTGAGCGCCGCCCCCCTTGTGCGGGAGACCGCGTGATGTCAGCGAGCGGTGGGAGCCGTCGGGCGGCGCTTCGAGGTCTTCGGGTCCATCCGGCGCACCAGCAGGGAGACCGCGATGACGCACACGACCCCGACGACGAAGGCTCCGCCGATGTCGATCAGGAACTGCGTCGACGTGAACTGGTAGAGCGGGTCGGCGGGGAAGTCCGGGTTGATCTCCGTCCCGAAGCCGGAGATCGTGTTCAGGTCGATCACCGAGGCGAGCGCGGCGAAGCCCCAGCGGGCGGGCGCGATCCAGCTCACCTGCTCGAGGCCGGGCGTACCGTCCGCCGCGACCAGACCACCGGAGAACACGAGCTGGGCCATCGTGATGAGCACCAGCAGCGGCATCGTCTTGTCCGCGTTGTCGACCAGCGAGGAGATGACCAGGCCGAGCATCGCCGACGCGAGTGACAGCGCGATCACGGCGATCGCGGCTTCCAGGAAGGGGAACCCGAACAGGCCGTCGCCCATCGGTCGACCGGCGATGCCGATGGTGGTGAACACCAGCGCCTGCAGCGTCGTGATGAGCGTGAGCACCACGATCTTCGAACCGATGTAGGCCGTTCGGGACAGACCGATCGCCCGTTCTCGGCGATAGATCGGTCTCTCCTTCACGATTTCTCGCACCGAGTTCGACATGCCCATGAAGCAGGCACACAGTGTCATCACCAGCAGTACTGTCGGCGCGTCTCTGTTCGGTCCTTCAGTCGCCGCTATCAGATCTCCCGGAATTGCCCGTGGAATTGCCCCGAGCAGGAACGGGAAGGCGATGATCAGCCGTAGGTAGGACTTGTCCGACGCCACCACGGCCATCATGCGTCGGCTCAGTGTGATGAGCTGGGAGACGACGGACTGCTGCCGGATGGACGGCAGGTCCTCCGGCGCGGGCCGGGCCGACGGAGCGGTGATCGAAGCGGGTACGTACCAGCGGGAGTTCCGGAACCGGGCCGCCGACTCGGCGCCCGGAGTCGCCTCCAGCGTCAGGAACACGTCGGGGTAGTCCCGGGCGCCGAAGAACGACAGCGCGTCGCCGGGCGGCCCGAAGTAGGCCACGTAACCGCCGGGCGCGAGGACGAGGACATAGTCACACAGGTCGAGCTGGGCGACGCTGTGCGTGACCACGACGACCGTCCGGCCGTCGTCCGCCAGCTTGCGCAGCGACTCCATGACGTTCTTGTCCATGCCCGGGTCGAGGCCGGAGGTCGGCTCGTCCAGGTACAGCAGGGTGGGCTTGGTGAGCAGCTCCAGGGCGACCGAGGTCCGCTTGCGCTGGCCACCGGAGAGCCGGGAGACCTGCGTGTTCGCGTGCTGGGTCAGGCCGAGCTCGGCGAGCACCTCGTCGACCCGCTGGCGGCGCTCCGCCTTCGTGGTGTCGGGCGGGAACCGCAGCTCGGCGCCGAACTCGAGCGCCCGGCGCACGGTCAGCGAGGTGTGCAGGAGGTCCTCCTGCGGCACGTAGCCGATCCGGCGGCGCAGTTCGTCGTACTCGGAGTACATGTCCCGCCCGGCGTAGCGGACGTTGCCCTTGTCCGCCGGGCGGAAGCCGGTCAGCGCGTTGAGCAGCGTCGACTTGCCGGCACCGGAGGGCCCGACCACACCGAGCAGGGCCCGCCCGGGAAGCTTGAAGGTCATGTCGTGCATGAGCTGCTTCTCGCCGGCCCACACGTTCAGGGCGTCGGCCTCGAAGCTGACGTCGCCGGAGTCGAGGTACTCGACGAGCAGCTCGCCCTCGAGCTGGAACACGTGGTGACCGATGGCGATCACGTCGCCCTGGTTCACGTTGGTCCGGCTGATGCGGCGGCCGTTGACGAACACGCCGTTCGCCGACTCGAGGTCGGCGATCTGCAGCCCGGAGCGGCCGATGTAGAGCTCGGCGTGCCGACGGGAGGCCAGCAGGTCGGTGATGACGATGTCGTTGTCGCGGGCGCGGCCCAGCGTCATCGTCCCCGGCCGCAGCCGGTAGGTGGTCCGCCGCTCGTGCTCCTGGTCGAGGCTGGTCGAGCCGGAGGGCGTCTGCGCCGGGTCGTAGGCGGGACCGCCACCGCGCCCACCGGGTGCGGCCTGCCCTCCGGGCGCCCGGCCGCCGGCCTGGCCCCGGGTCGGCGCGGTCGGCTTCGGCGGCTGGTAGCCGCTGGAGCCCGGCAGCATGGTCTGCATGTCGTAGGAGCCCGGGTCGTAGTCGGACTCGTCGTATCCGCCGCGATCGGCCGGGAACTCGGGCATGACCACGACCTCGGGGCCGCTCGGCGTGCCGAGGCGGAACCGGACCTCGCCGTGGACGGGCAGCGCCTCCGGCATCCGCTGGCCGTCGACCCACGTCCCGTTCGAGCTGATGTCGCGAACGGACCAGCCCCCACCGGTCTGCTCGACGAGGAGGTGCCGCCGGGAGACACGGCTGTCGGCGATGACGTAGTCCGCGGTCCGGGCGCGGCCGATGATGAACTGCTCACCTGCCGGCACGGTGGCGGCACCGGCCTCGGTGACGACTCTCAGATACGTCGTCTGCACGTCTCTCCCCCTTCGCGACGGGACGCAGGCCGGGATGCCCCGCCGAAACCCTCATCAGCACGCCGTCCGGATCGGTCTCCGAACAGGACGGGCAACGGTGCCACCACCGATGGATCCTCACTACCTTGACCGATCTTGCGGGATGTCGCAGATCGTAGCGTCGTATGCCGACCTTGATCCAGCCCGGGTGACGCGAGCGCCGTCGAACGGACCGCTTCAGCCGATTCCGGAGCCGACACCTCTAACCTTCCTCACGTCGTTCGTTCACGTCCCGACGCCTTTCATATCGCGTCGGCAGCAGGTTCGTGACCGAGTGTGGTAAGTCCGGCACGGGGACCGGCGACGTGAGCGGGTCGGTGCACCACCGACAATGCCCGCCGGGAACACCTGGCACCTGCTTCTGTCGCCGATCCGACCCGCTACCGTACGCGCCCCCACGAGGGCCCCGGCGGCCGGCCGCGGGACCCACCCGCGGGCCCGTGGCGACCGCTGCAGGCATCGCCCCGACCGGCCGCACCACCCCGACACCCCGACCACGAATGGTGACTTGTCGGAAACGAAGTGTAGCAAGGTGGGCGATCCGTCCAGATTGCCCCGATCCGGCGACCCGATCCGAGACGTCACCTGTCGCCGGCCGGCTTGGGAGCGGCCGGCAGCACCACGTCCTTGGCTGTCGCGGTCAGCGACAGACCGGTCGCGTCCGTGGACGCCTGGACGATGTTCAGATCGAACGGGAGCCCGGCGATCGGAATGGGAATCGACGGAAGGCGCAAACCACCCGGAAGCGGGATGGTGGCGTTGATACCGCCGGCGAGCCCGATCTCCGACGGGACAAGGGTGAGCTCGTTGTTCTCGACCTCGAAGGTGGTCACGCCACTGATCTGCTGGCCGAGGAGAGAGCCCGCGATCTCGACCTTCTCGCCGCCCTCGACCGGCGTCACCCGAACTACGGGATCCACCGTCTCCAGGTAGGCGTTCAGGTCGTCATAGGTGATCCGCACCGTCGCCCGGACGTCGTCGACGGGCACCTCGCCGATGCTGTCGGAGAGCGCGTCACCCAGCGGCACGTGCACGCCTTTGAGATTCGCGTCGACCTCGGAGATCCGCGGCCCGGGTGTGGGAATTCCCTCGATGGTGACGCTGATGTCCTTGAACTTGCCGAACAGCACCTGGGTGAGAAACGGGAAACCGCCGATCGCGACGTTGCGCACCGTCGGCGGCGTGGCACCGGGTTCCAGGCTCTCCGCGACGCTGACCTCGACCTGCTTCTCCATCTGATCCCTGGCAATCGCGACCGCGACCCGGTCACCGACCACGAAGAGAACCAGCAGCAGCACGACGACGAACGCGAGGATCCGGCCTCGGCGACGCTTGCGTTTCGCGGGCGCCGGGCCACCCGGAGCCGGCCGGGAACCGCCCGGGCCGCCGGGCGGCTGCTGGGCACCGCCGGCGGGCAGCGGCCCGCTCTCCGCCCCGTACGGACCGGCCTCCCCGTACGGACCGGCCTCGCCGCCGTACGGGCCCGCCCCGCTGTTCCCGGCGAACACCGGGCGGACGTGGCCTCCGCTGTCGAGGTAGGTGCCGCCGGTGTGGGGAGCGCCCTCGCGGGGCCCGGACGCCGCGGGGTCGTAGCCGGGCTGACCGCCGGCCCCGGGGGCAGGCTGGGCGTACCCGGCAGGCGGCGCGTACCCGGTGCCGGCCCCGGCGGGCGGCCCGTAGGAGGCGGACGCATCGGGGGCACCTGCGGCACCGGGCTGGCCACCGACCGCCTTCGGAGCCCGGCCCCGGCGGACCACCTGGGTCGCCTCACCGAGCAGCTGGGTGGCGCCCTCGCCCTCCGCCTCGTCCTCCGGATCACCGTCGGCGGGGCGAACCCGGCGGCCAGGGCGGAACGCGTCCGCCGGCGGCGGTGGGCCGGCGGGCCGGAAGGCCTCCGGCGGGGGCGGTGGAGCATCCGGGGCACCGGGGCGCGCCCGGCGCTGCACGCTCTCGGTCGGCCGGGTACCGCGTTCGCCCGACTGCGCGGCGGATCCCCTGGGGGGCATCACATTGGTGGCGTCCGCGGGCTCCTGCCCGTCACCGCCGTGCCCGTGGTTCACCGGAACATCTCCCGCTCCGCGCCGCCGGGCGTCCGGCGTGGCGCCGCCTGTCACAGTCGGTCATCTCGAGTCCGACCTGCCGGCCGCCGTCCGAACCGCCGGCCCATCAGAGGATGGTCGCACGCGGAAGGGTCAGGCGACCGTGTCGGGTCCGATCACCTGTGTCTCGCACGTGTCGGATTTCCGACCCGGACGATTGTCGGTCACGCACCGTTCAGGAGCACCAGGAAGGCCGCTCCACCCCGATCACTGTCGGCAATCACGTCCTACGCTCCGCATACCCCCGCGAAACCGGCCCGCCTTCCCGCCCTGGCGGCTCTCGCCCCGAGCACCTCCGCTCGGATGTCACCCTCCGGAGGCGGTCTCTTATCTACATCTCCGAGCCCACGACACCAGAGAGAATCACGTATGCAGTCTCCTGCCTACAAA
>NZ_JBFLUG010000470.1:0-754 GCF_041008525.1 Parafrankia sp. FMc2
CCGGCAGGCCAACGCGTGGCGGGCGGCCATGAGCTTGGTACCGCGGGGTGAAGTCTGGGTGATCCCGATGTGGGCGGCGTGACGCAGGGTCCGGGTGTGGTCTGCCAGCGCCTTTGGGTCGATCGCGGTGCCGGTGGTGGCAGCGTCGACAGCGAGGCGGTGCAGGGCAACCAGGGCGTCGGCGGCCTGGGTGGCCCAGCACCAGACACCGGCCGGGGCGGCGTCGCTCACGGCCTGCAGCTCACGCAGCACGTGGGCGACACACAGCTGGTGGGTGGCGGAGGTGTAGGTGTCGTACGGCGCCCAGGCGTCGTGGACCACGACCCCGGTGAAGCCGGTCAGCACCCCGAGGGCGTCGATCCCGGCGGTCCCACGCTTCGGATGGCAGTCGATCAGCGTGTATTTCCCGGTGCGGGCGCAGTGCACCCAGTGCAACCGCCCGGCGACCCGTAGCCCGGTCTCGTCCGCACCGACCACGGTGGCACCGGCGAGCAGGTCACGGATGGCGGTCAGAAAACCGGCCAGGTCGGCGGCGGCGCGGGCGGTCATCGCCGCGACCGTGCCCGCGGACAGGGGGATCCCGACCAGCTCGGCGAGCGCGGTCGCGGTCCGGTCCTTCGACAGGAACTGCCCGGAATACAGGTAGACCGCCGCCGCACTCACCCGCGGCCCGTACTGGGTTGGGGCATCCACCCCCGCCGGTGCGGTCGCCTTCGTCCGTGTCCCGCAGCCGCACTCCCGCTCGACGAGCTGA
>NZ_JBFLUG010000471.1:0-749 GCF_041008525.1 Parafrankia sp. FMc2
AGTCGGGTAGCCGGCGGGAATCGCACCCGCCGGCTCCCACGGATCCGTACGTGAACCTCTCGGTTCATACGGCTCTTACCGTCCGGCGAATGATCCTCCGCAGTCGGTAATCCATGCCCAGTGGGCGAACAGCCCGGGTTCGTTGGTGATGACCCGTTCCCACCAGGCTTGGAGCCGTTGTTTCCTGCGGAGCCGTCTGTATTTCTTGCGGGCCCAACGCATCAGGTAGGCGTTGATGCGCTGCAGGAGATGGTACATCTGGGACCTGTTGAAATGACCCCAGTAGTTCATCCAGCCCCGCGCATGGGGATTGATCCCCGTGGCAAGGTCAGTCAGGGTGCGCTCGGTACGCAGGTGGATCCGCCATCGGCGGATCTCCCTACCTTTCCGGATCTGCTGATCGCGGCTCATGGCAGGTCCGAACGAGGTGAACATCTTTCCTGTCCGCCTGTTGATCGCGGGCAGCGGCCGAAACGTGTACCCCAGAAAATCGAACACGACCGCCGGATAGTGGCCGCGCCGATTGGAGTCCTTGCAGTACACGATTTTCGTCTTAGCCGGGTTGAGCTGAAGCCCCACCTCGGCCATCCGTAGCCCGATCGCGGTCCGCAGGGCGTCTGCCTGGCGCCACGATTCGCAGTGCACTACCGCATCGTCCACGTAGCGTTCGAACTGGACCTCGGGGAATTCCCGGGCCATCCAGGCATCAAACGCGTAGTGGAGGAAGAGGTTAGCCAACACGGGTGAGA
>NZ_JBFLUG010000472.1:0-740 GCF_041008525.1 Parafrankia sp. FMc2
GGATGTCGGGGACGCGGGCGCCGAGGACGAACGACAGCCCCGCCGCTTCGATCGCGCGTTTGTTCGCCTCCGAGACCATGCCGGCGTCGGCCACGACGGTGACGTCGGACAGGCCGTGTTCGGCGAGGAACCCGGTCAGGACGGGCAGCATGGTGGTGGTCTCCGCCCGGTTGCCCTCGAACGCGTGCACCGTCAGGGGAACCCGGCTCCGTCGGTGAGCAGGCCGACGGTGATCTGTGGTTCCAGACGTCGTTCCTTGCTGAAGCCGGGTTCGCGGAACCCGTCGCCCTGGTCGGTCTCGAAGTGCAGCGTCGTCACGTCGTAGAGCAGCAACGTCGCCGGGCCGAGACGGACGTGGTCCGCGCAGGCGCGCGCCAACCGTGCCCGCCACGGGCCACCGGCGGGGTCGACCGGGACGGGCTGCCCGGCCTCGTCGACGTCGTCGGCGCCCGCGTAGAGACGCAGGCGGCGTTTCACCGTCCGGTAGGACGGGACGGGCGCGCCGGCCTCGTCCAGCACGCGCAGGGAATCGAGCTTGCTGGTCGGCTCGATGATCCCCGTGCGAGCACCAGCGCTCTGAAGACCTCGTCGCGGCCGGCCGCGGCGGGAAACCCCAGCGTGTCGTAGCCGCGGGCCAGCGCGTCGAGGAGGTGACCCGCTCGCGTCGAGGTGATCGGCAGCGCGGCGCCGGAGTTCGCCGGGCTGCCCGGCAGCCGAAGGTCGAGCTCGCCCTGCCCGGC
>NZ_JBFLUG010000473.1:0-726 GCF_041008525.1 Parafrankia sp. FMc2
TCGGTCTGGAGCCGGGGCAGGCGGTTGCGGCGCTGGTGCAGGCGGTGGGTGCCGGCGACGACGTGGTGACGGTGGCGGATGTGCGGTGGGATGTGTTCCTGCCGGTGTTCACCGCGGCCCGTCCCCGTCCGCTGTTCGCCGACCTGCCGGAAGCGGTCGCCCTGGCCACCGAGGCGGATGCCGGCCAGGCCGCCGGTTCCGCCGGGTCCGGCGGTCTCGCGCGGAGCCTGGTCGGCCTGCCCGCCGCGGATCAGGAGCGGGTGGTTGTCGAGCTGGTGCGGTCCGAGGTGGCCGGGGTGCTCGGTCACGGGTCGGCGTTGGACGTTCCGGCGGATCGGGCGTTCAGGGATCTGGGTTTCGACTCGTTGACGGCGGTGGAGCTGCGGAACCGGCTCGCGGCGGTGACCGGCCTGCGGCTGCCGGCGACCCTCGTCTTCGACTATCCGAACGCGCAGCGCCTCGCCGAGTTCCTGCTGGCCGAGGTGTCCGGCACGGTGCCGGCGGCCGCGCCGACGGCGGTATCCGCCCTGGTGACGACCACGGACGACCCGATCGTGATCGTCGGTATGGGCATGCGACTGCCCGGCGGCGTGGATTCCCCCGAGGGGCTGTGGGAGTTGTTGTCCGATGGCCGCGACGCCATCGGCGGTTTCCCGACGGATCGTGGCTGGAATGTGGAGGAGCTCTACCACCCGGATCCGGATCACGCGGGGACGTCGTATGCCC
>NZ_JBFLUG010000474.1:0-720 GCF_041008525.1 Parafrankia sp. FMc2
GTGTGGGGGTGTGGGGGTCCGCGTAGATTGCCGGGGCATGCGCGCTGTGCAGGCCGCCTGCCGTGCGCGGGCCGCTGATGTGGCGCTGATGCTGTGCGCGGCGGGGTTCGCTGTCTTCGTCGCCGATTCCGTTCCGGTCCTGGAGGAACGGGGGGCACTGTGGCGGGCTGTCGACGCGGTGGCGGCGGTGGTCGGCTGTGTGGCGTTGCTGGGGCGGCGGCGGTGGCCGGTGCCGCTGGCGGTGGTGCTGCTGGTCGCGGATACGCAGACGCCGCTGCTGGCCGGTCCGGTGGTGGTGGCGGTGTTCACGGTCGCGGCCCGGTGCCCGCGGCGGGTGACGGCGTGGGTGGCGGCGCTGGCGTTCGCGCCGCTGCCGCTGTTCCTGTGGCGGGTCGACGGTCTGGAGGAGGACCGGGTCGGTCGGGCGTTGACGTATTTCACGCTGGTGGCCGGGGCGGTGGGGTGGGGGTTGTTCCGGCAGTCCCGCGGGCAGCTGATCGCGTCGCTGCGGGAGCGGGCGGAGCTGGCGGAGGCGGATGCGGCGCTGCGTGGCGACCAGGCCCGGGCGCAGGTGCGTGAGGAGATCGCGCGGGAGATGCATGACGTGCTGGGGCATCGACTGTCGCTGCTGGCGGTGCATGCGGGGGCGTTGGAGTTCAACACGGGCTGACACTTATCCACATCTCCGAGCCCACGAGACACGAGAGAGACTAGAATGCA
>NZ_JBFLUG010000475.1:0-711 GCF_041008525.1 Parafrankia sp. FMc2
TTGGACGCTGACGCGCTGGACACGGCGTTGGGAGCGTGGGCCGTCGCGGCGACCAGCCCGGACACGGGGACGCGGCGGCGGGTCGCGGTCGACGGCAAGACCCTGCGTGGCTCCCGCACCGGCGAGGTCACCGGTCGGCATCTGCTCGCAGCCCTCGACCATGACACCGGTGTCGTGCTCGGCCAGGTCGCGGTGGACGCGAAGACGAACGAGATCCCCGCGCTGCCTGTCCTGCTCGCCGGTCTCGACCTGACCGGTGTGATCGTCACCGCGGACGCGTTGCATACCCAGACCGAAACCGCCCGCTGGCTGATCAGCCGCGGGGCGCATTACATCCTGACGGTGAAGGCGAACCAGCCCAGCCTGTATGCCCAGCTCGCGGCCCTGCCCTGGGGCCAGGTGAGGACCACCGCGCGGACCGTCGAGCGTGGCCACGGCCGCCGCGAGCGGCGCACGGTGAAAGCCACCGAGGTCCGCGCCGGACTGCTGTTCCCGCACGCCGTGCAGGCGGTACGGATCACCCGCCGACGTCAGCCGCTCGCCGGCGGACCCGCCGAGACCGAGGCTGCCTACCTGATCACCAGCGTGGCGACACATCAGGCCAGCCCGACCCGGCTCGCCGCGTTCGTCCGCGAGCACTGGCTGGTCGAGAACCGGCTGCACTGGGTCCGCGACGTCACCTTCGGTGAGGACCTCAGCCAGGTCCGGACC
>NZ_JBFLUG010000476.1:0-707 GCF_041008525.1 Parafrankia sp. FMc2
GTTGACGTCCTCCCCCGTGTGGACGCGGGAGATTCCAACTCCTACACGCCCACAGAGGAAGGGGGTGCGGAAGGTTGAGGTTCGCGGTTCACCGGCACGGCCAACACCGTGCCTCCCCGCGCGGTCACGGCCCGTCCGGCCGCGATGTTGCGTGCTGCGTTGAGGTCGGCGTTGGCTGTGTGTCCGCAGGCGACGCACCGGAACACCGCTTGGCTCCCGCGGTTTCCCGATGCCGTGTGCCCGCAGGTCGAGCAACGCTGAGAGGTGTAGGCGGCGGGGATCTTCTCGACCCGGCCGGGGGCCTTGTGTTCCAGCCGCTGGACCAGCAGCCCCCAGCCGGCTCCGAGGATGCCCCGGTTCAGCCCGGCTTTCTGCCGCACCCCCCGGCCGGGCGCCTCGACGGTGCCGCGGGCGGAGCGGGTCATGCCCCGGATGTTCAGGTCCTCGACACGGATCAGGTCGAACCGGCGGGCGAGATCGGTGCTGGTCTTCTCGACCCAGCCCTTCCGCCGGTCGGCCTCCCGGGCCTTCAGCCGGGCGATCTGGCCCCTGAGCCGGTCGCGCCGGTGCGACCCGCGCTTCGCCTTCGCCTGGCGCCGCTGCAGCCGCCGCAGCCGCTCGGCTTCTTTCGACCGCAGACCGGGGCAGACCAGCAACTCGCCGGTGGACAGCGTGACCGAGACGGCAACACCCCGATCCACCCCCAC
>NZ_JBFLUG010000477.1:0-705 GCF_041008525.1 Parafrankia sp. FMc2
GTTGCAGCGCACCTTCGACCGCGCGGCGGTCGCCGCCGGTGCAGCCGCCGCGGCGGCAAGCAAGCGGGCCGCGGAGCGCACCGGGCCGGAGCCTGTGGGCTCGACCGACAGCTCGGCGGCTCAGGGCATGGCTGCGCGGCCCCACCGCGGAACAGCCGCCGGCGGCGCACCAGCCTTCCCGGGCGGCTCGGCCGGCCCGATACCGACACCGGCGGCGCGAGCGGCCTTCACCGCCTCCGGCGGAGCCGGCACACGACGCGGTCCCGGCGGCCCCGGAGAAGGAAAGGCCGGCTACCCGCACGACGACGCGGTCACGATCGTCTCCCCGTCCACCGGGCTGCACGCGGGCTCTGGGGACGGCCACGAACAGCCCACGCCGACCGGTGACAGCGATGCAGGCAGCCACGGCGCCCTCCCGCTCCTCGCCGTCGACCGGGCCATTCCGATCCAGGAAACCCGTGGCGGCGGCGCGGCCGAGTTCCGCGCACGCCCAGCCGTCGCGGTGGCGGCCGCGTTGGCGGTGGCCGTGGCCGGGCTCACCGCGGTCATCTCCTGGCCCACCGGGCAGTCCGAGCTGGTCGCCGACACCGGTCCCAGCATCGTCGCGATCACGCCGTCGCTGCCACCCGGCCCGCTGCCGACGATGACCCAGCCGCCGCTGGCGCCCGTACCGCCGCCCCCGACCGTCGCGGGCGTGTACACCAG
>NZ_JBFLUG010000478.1:0-704 GCF_041008525.1 Parafrankia sp. FMc2
GTCGGTCCCGAGTTCGTAGTGGCCGCGGCGGATGTTCTGGACGAAGGCGTGCCCTGCGCTGATCGTCTGGGCGGAGCGCAGGCGTTTCAGTCCGCGCATCGGGCGGAGTCGGGCTTTGAGTCGGCTGTGGTCGGCTTCGATCCGGTTGTTCTCCCGGGCGGCGTCGACGTGGCAGGCCTCGGGTACCAACTCGTCGAGGATCCGCGGGTAGACCGGGGCCTTGTCGGTGGTGACCTCGACGGGCCGGCGCCCGTGGGACAGCGCCTGGGCGAAGAAGCGGCGGGCGGCGGCCTGGTCGCGTCGGGTGCTGGCGAGGACGTCGATGACCTGGCCGTGCTGGTCAACCGCCCTGTACAGGTAGGTCCAGTGGCCGGCGACCTTGACGTAGGTCTCGTCGACGAACCACCTGTCACCAGGACGGTGCCGACACGGCCGCGCGGCGTCGACCAGCAAGGGCGTGAAGCGTTGGACCCACCGGTAGACGGTGACGTGGTCAACCTCGAGGCCGCGCTCAGCGAGGAGTTCCTCGACGTCCCGGTACGACAGGGCGTACCGCAGGTACCAGCGGACTGCCAGGATGATCACCTCGGGTGGGAACCGGAACCCGGCGAACTCTGATGTCGGAGCCGGTGGCCGGACACGACGTCGACGCATGACTCGATCATGCCTGGTAGAGGTCGTCGAGGCAGCGGACTTCGTCGACG
>NZ_JBFLUG010000479.1:0-700 GCF_041008525.1 Parafrankia sp. FMc2
CAGGCGAAACAACGCTGACTGGTAAACGCGGCCGGGACCCGCTCGACCCGGCCAGGCGCCTTCTGTTCCACACGTCTGACGAGCAGACCCCACCCCTGAGCCAGGATGCCCCGATTCAGGCCGGCTTTCTGCGCCACGTTCCGCCCCGGTGCGGCCGGAGTACCACGCGCGGAGCGGGTCATCGCCCCGATCCGCAGGTCCTCCACCCGGATCAGCGCGAAACGGCGAGCAAGATCGGTGCTGGTCTTCTCCACCCAGTCCTTACGCCGGTCGGCCTCCCGCGCCCTCACCCGAGCGATCCGGGCCCGCAGCCGGGCCCGTCGGTTCGACCCGCGCCTGGACCGAGCGAACCGCCGTTGCAGCCGGAGGAGCCGTTCGGTTTCCTTCGGTCGCAGGCCCGGGCAGGACAGCAGCTCCCCGGTCGACAGCGCCGCCGACACCGCGACCCCACGGTCCACCCCGACCACCCCACCGGTGTCGGGAACGGGAATCGGGTCGGGGACCGCGACGAAGGCCACATGCCAGCGGCCCACCCGATCCTGTGTCACCCGGTACGACCGCGCCGCCGGCACGGGACGGGACCGGCGAAACCGCACCCACCCGACCTTGGGTACCCGTACCTGCGACCAGCGGCCGTTGACCCGCCGCACATCGGCGGGCTTCACCGCAACGATCCGGAAACCCTCGGCCCGGCCCCGTC
>NZ_JBFLUG010000047.1:0-55479 GCF_041008525.1 Parafrankia sp. FMc2
CCTCCGTGACGGTACGTGACACTCCCACCGGGAACAGCCCGACGCGACGATGGCCCCGATCGTCTCGATCGAGGGTGTCGCCAACGCGCTGCGGGACGCCTGCGGCACGGACGCCAGCATCACCTGCCGCACCGTCTACAATGTCACGCACAGTAACTATCTTGCGTCGGGTGCCGAGGTGTTCCTCGGTACTCCCGTCAAGATTGTGCTGATTCTGCTGATCGCCGCGGTGGTGCGGGCGCTGCTGCACAGATTCATCCGGCGGGCTACTGGCCGCGCCGCCTCCGGGCGTAGCGGTGGGCCGTTGCGCGGCCTGCGCTCCAACACGCTGCTCGGTGCGTTCGGTGATCCGACCGTGCTGCTGGAACGGCGTCGCCAGCGCGCTGGAACCGTCGGTTCCCTGCTGCGCAGCGTGACATCCATCATTATTTTCGGGCTCGCTTTTCTGACGATCCTCGGCGAGATCGGGCTGAATCTCGCACCGATCGTCGCCAGCGCCGGTGTCCTCGGCATCGCGGTCGGTTTCGGCGCGCAGAATCTGGTGCGCGACTTCCTGTCGGGAACGTTCATGCTGCTGGAGGACCAGTACGGCGTCGGTGACGTGATCGATGTCGGGCCGGTCTCCGGCACCGTCGAGGCCGTGAGCCTGCGCATGACCAGGTTGCGCGACGTCGAGGGAACGGTCTGGTATGTCCGCAACGGTGAGATCACCCGGGTCGGGAACAAGAGCCAGCAGTGGGCCCGCGCCGTTCTCGACGTTCCGCTCGACTACGACACCGAGGTCGCGGCGGCCAAACGCATCCTGGTCACCACCGCCGACGAGCTGTGGAAGGACGACAAGTGGGCGAGCCTCATCCTGTCCGAACCCGAGGTCTGGGGCATGGAGACGATGACGGCCGACGGGTACACGCTGCGCATCGCGATCAAGACCCAGCCGCTCAAGCAGTGGGACGTGGCGCGCGAGCTGCGTGAGCGCGTCCGGTCGTCGCTGAGCACGGCGGGGATCGATCTGGGCACCGTGCAGCGCAGCGAGGTCGTCATGGTCGACGACGACGACGATCGGCCCGCCGAGGCGGAGGACGAGACCGGCGGCGTCCCGAGCCAGCCCGGTGGGGCGGGCCAGGGCGCCGGCGAGCAGTCGGCGCCGCGCCTCGACCCACCCGCGTCGGCTCCGTCCTCAGCCGGTGCTGCCTCGGCCGGTGCGTCGTCGGCCGGGGCGTCCGCGGGCTCCGGCGGCGGGCCGGGGGGAGGCGCCGGTTCCCGCTGATCGGGCCTGGTTCGGCCGGGTGCGGGCGGCCTGCCTGAAGCTGGGCTGAGGATCCCGCAAGGTCTTGCTGAGACGGGCCCCCGGAGCCTGGAACTGTCGGGGGCAGCAGGCAGACTGGAGCCGTGCGGGTACTGGTTGTGGACGACGACGACGCCGTCCGGGAGTCGTTGGAACGGTCGCTCCGTTTCGAGGGGTACGAGGTGCGCACCGCCACCGACGGTGTCGACGCCCTCGACGTCGTGAGCCGGGAGCAGCTGGACATCGTCGTGCTCGACGTGATGATGCCGCGGATGGACGGGCTGGAGACCTGCCGTCGGCTGCGGGCACGCGGCAACGACGTGCCCGTCCTGATGCTCACGGCCCGCGACGGGCTCGCCGACCGCGTCAGCGGTCTCGACGTCGGCGCCGACGACTACCTCGTCAAGCCGTTCGCGCTGGAGGAGCTGTTCGCCCGGCTGCGGGCACTGACCCGGCGGGCCGCGCTGGCAGCCCGCGCCGGCGCGGGCCGGGGCCTCGGGTTCGGCCCCGGTCAGGCGGACGACAGCACCGCCAACGAGCTGATGTACGCGGACGTCCGGCTCGACCCGGTGAGCCGCCAGGTGCTGCGGGGCTCCCGCGAGCTGACGCTGACCAAGACCGAGTTCGAGCTGCTCGAGCTGTTCCTCAGCCATCCGCGGCAGGTCCTCTCCCGATCGACGATCATGGAGAAGGTCTGGGGCTACGACTTCGGTCCGTCCTCGAACTCGCTGGAGGTGTTCGTGAGCTACCTGCGGCGCAAGCTCGAGGCTGACGGCGAGCCGCGCCTGCTGCACACCGTCCGCGGTGTCGGCTACGTCCTGCGTGAGCTTCCTGCTGACCGGGCGTGAACGCCGGGCCGCCCCGGGCGATCAGGCCGACTCGGGGGCCGAGGCCCGGCCGGGCGTGATCGGTACGGACGGGCAGGCCAACGCCGAGGCCCAGGGGCGGCGGGTGGGGCAGGCCGCCCGGTCACTGCCGGCGGCCCGGTGGGCGGGGCTGCGGCCCAGCCTCACCCTGCGGGCGCGGATGGCGCTGCTGGCCGGTGTCGCCGTCGCCGCGGCCGTCGCGGTGGTCGTCAGCGTCGCCCTCGGCGTCACCCGGATCGTGCTCAACCAGGCGATCGACGACCAGCTGGTCGAACAGGCCCGGGCTTCGGCCGGGAACCTGCAGGCCAGCGAGATCAGCGTGCGGGCACTGAACTTCGGCATGGAGGTGCAGTTCCTCGATGCCCGGGGCGTGCCGTTGGAGAGCGCCTTCCCGTCGCTGGAGAAGTTCGCGATCCCGGTCGACGTCCAGGACGCCGAGGTGGCTCAGGGGCTGCGTACGAAGAACCTGCACACGGTCACCGTCGACGGCGCGCGCTACCGGGTCGCCACCGTGCCGCTGCGCTACCCGCCGCCGCTCACCGGCACCGGCGCCCTTCAGTTCGCCCGGCCCACCGCGGACGTCGACCGCACGCTGCGTGACCTCGGCCTGGTGCTGTTCGTCGTCGGCCTGGTCGGCGTCGTCGGCTCGGTGATCGCGGGGCGGCTCGTCGCCCGGGGCTCGCTGAAGCCTGTCGACGCGGCCGCGGCGGCGGCGGAGGAGGTCGCGCGGACCCAGGACCTCTCCGCGCTCATCCCCGTCACCGGCTCCGACGAGATCGCCCGGCTCGCCACCAGCCTCAACAGCATGCTGCGGGCTCTGGAGGCCTCGCGGCTGCGGCAGCGCCAGCTTGTCGACGACGCCGCCCACGAGCTGCGTACGCCGCTGACCAGCCTGCGAACCAACATCGAGCTGCTGCTGAGAGCCGAGACGTCGACGAACCGGGCGCTGCCCACCGCCGACCGGGAGGCGCTGCTGCGCGACGTCGACGCCCAGATGCGCGAGCTGACCCACCTCGTCACCGAGGTCATCGAGCTGGCGCGGGACGAGGCCCCGACCGAGGAGGTGGAGCGGCTCGACCTGGCCCAGGTGGTGCGCTCCGCGGCGGAACGGGCCCGGCGGCGGGCGAAGGGCCGCAACATCCGCATCGAGGTGACCGCGGAGCCGTGCCTGGTCGACGGGCGGCCCAACCTGCTGGAACGCGCGGTCACCAACCTGCTCGACAACGCCGTCAAGTTCGGCCCCGAGTCGTCGACGGTGTGGGTGGCCTGCCGCGCCGGTGAGGTGACCGTCGCCGATGAGGGCCCCGGCATCGCCCCGGGTGACCGGACAAGGGTGTTCGAGCGCTTCTACCGGGCGACCTCGGCCCGTGGCAAGCCCGGCTCCGGGCTCGGCCTGGCGATCGTGGCGGACGCCGTGGCGATGCACGGCGGAACGGTCCAGGCCCAGGAGACGCCGGGCGGCGGGGCACTCCTGCGGCTGACCCTGCCGCTCGCCCCCGGCGCACCCAGCTGGCCCGATGCTGGTCAGAGCGATCCTCCCGCACCCGACTCGCCCTGGCGGCGCCCGCCGGCCCCCGCCGACCCGTCGGATCCGGGGCACCCCCGGCCTGGCTCCTCGCCCGGTTCTCCGACGGTCTGGGCGGGGCCGTCCACGGGCGACGGCGGCGGCCCGGTTCCTACCACACGGGGCCGAAAGGCCGACCGGTCCGGGGGGTCACGAACCCGGTCGGGGGAGCGGGCAGTATCGGGCCCGTGACGTCCGCGACCGAAGACCCACAGCACCCCGCCGGCTCCCGCCAGCCCGCCCCGCCCGCCGGCTCCGCAGGAGCGGGCCAGCCGTCCGCCGGAGCCTGGGCGCAGCTCGGCGATCTTGCGGAACTCGCCGCGGAGTTCGGTGTCGCGACGTCCTACGAGGGCCAGGACGGCGGGCTGGTCACAGTCGCCCCCGAGGCGGTCCGGGCTGTGCTCGCCCTGCTCGGCGTCGACCCCGCTGATCCGGCGCGGGCGCTCGCCGACGCCCGGGCCGCACGCTGGCGGCGGGTGCTGCCGAGCTGCGCCGTGCTCCGCGCCGCCGCCCCGGCCCCGGTCGAGGCGCACGTCCCGGCCGACGCTCCGGCGCCATCCGCGAGCGTGGAGCTTGCGGACGGCGGCACCGCGCCCGCCGTGGTCCGGCTGACCGGTGCCGAGGAGGTCGTCGACGGCCGGCTGGTGCGGGCCGCCTCCGTGGACATCCCGGCAGACCTGCCGCTGGGTGACCACCGCCTGCTGCTGCGCGCCGGTGCCACCGTGGCCCGGTGCGCGCTGATCGTCGTGCCGGACGCGGTGCCGGACGTCCTGCGGGACGGGGCCGGGGACCGGCGTGCCTGGGGCTGGATGATCCAGCTCTACGCGCTCGCCTCCGCGGGCTCCTGGGGGATCGGCGACTACGCCGACCTCGCGATGATCGCGCAGTGGTCCGGTCGGGACGGCGCGGATGTCCTGCTGGTGAACCCGCTGCATGCGGCGGCGCCGACGTTCCCCGTCGAGCCGTCGCCCTACTCGCCGTCGAGTCGCCGGTTCGTCTCGCCGCTGTACCTGCGTCCCGAACTGCTCCCGGAGTACGTCCACGCCTCCGCCGGGGTGCGGGCCGAGGTCGACGGGCTCGCGGAGCGGGCCCGCCGTGAGGGCATCCGCGACGGTCTGATCGACCGGGACGCGGTGTGGCGGGCGAAGCTGCCGGCGCTGGAGCTGCTGTTCACCGACCACCACGAGCCCGACGACGGGGCCACCGCCGCGCCGGCCCGCGGCAGCGGCCCGGACGGGGGACTGGCCGACTTCGCGCTCTGGTGCGCCCTGGCCGAGCGGCACGGGCGCGACTGGCGCACCTGGCCGGAGGAGCTGCGCGACCCGGCCGGGCCCGCCGTCGAGGTGGCCCGCGCCGAGCTCGCCGACCGCGTCGCGTTCCACGCCTGGCTGCAGCGGCGGTGCGACGACCAGCTGGCGGCCGCGCAGGCAACGGCCCGGGCGGCGGGAATGCGGGTCGGCATCGTCCACGATCTCGCGGTGGGCGTCGAGCCCGGTGGGGCCGATGCCTGGGCGATGCGCGGCGTGCTGGCCACCGGTGCCTCGGTGGGCGCGCCACCGGACGGGTTCAACCAGCAGGGCCAGGACTGGGGCCTGCCCCCGTGGCGGCCGACCGTGCTGGCGGAGAGCGGCTACGCCGCCTTCCGGGCGATGGTCCGCGCGGTCCTCGCGCGGGGCGGCGGGGTACGGGTGGATCACATCCTCGGCCTGTTCCGGCTGTGGTGGGTGCCGGGCGGCGCCGGCGCCGCCGCCGGGACGTTCGTCCGGTACGACGCGGCGGCGATGCTGGGGCTGCTCGCGCTGGAGGCCCGCCACGCCGGTGCCCTGATCGTCGGCGAGGACCTCGGCACCGTCGAGGACTCGGTGGCCGTGGCACTCGACCACGCCGGGATCTTCGGGTCGTCCGTCCTGTGGTTCGAGCGGTCCGATGACGGGGCGCCGCGCCATCCCGGCGAGTACCGGGTCCGGTCCATGGCGAGCGTCACCACGCACGACCTGCCGACCGCCGCCGGGTTCCTCGACGGCGAGCATGTGCGTGTGCGGGAGGAGCTCGGGCTGCTCGCCCGGTCGGGAGCGCAGGAGCGGGCGGCCTGGCTGGCCGAACGTGCCGACCTCCTGCGCCTGCTCGCCGACGAGGGCCTCCTCACGGCCGCCTCCGCAGACGCAGACGTAGAGACGGCGGCGGCGGCGGAGGCGGAGGTGGCGGAGGTGGGTGCGGTGCGGGCCAGGGATCTGCTCGCGCCCGCGGTGCGGGACGAGGCGGCGTTCGGGCTCCATGCGCTCCTCGGGCTGTCGCGGGCCCGGGTGGTGCTGCTCGCCCCCGGGGACGCGTTCGGTGACCCCCGCCAGCCGAACCTGCCGGGCACGGTCGACAGCTACCCGAACTGGCGGCTGCCGGTCGTCGACGGGGCGGGTGAACGGGTCACCGTCGAGCGGCTGCTCACCGACCCGCGGCCACGGCGCCTCATCACGGCCCTCGGGGAACTCGGGAAGCCCGGGAAGCCCGGGCCCGGGTCGCCCGAGCAGGGCGGGCCGCGGGCTGCCGACCCGGAGGCGGGCCACACTCCCCGGCGCCCCTGAACCGCTGTGGTGCCTGTCGCGGCGACGAGGCCGGGCCGGTCGGCAGCGGTGGCGAGCTACCTCGCACCCCTGGGAACGGACGGTGACACCGGTTCCCGGTACCCTTCCGATCGTGATTCCACGTCGTCCGCGCCGTACGTCTCGGCGGTCGGTCGCGGCCGGCGGCCTGTCCTCGACCTCCCGGTCGGGCCGACGGGTCGCTGCGCGCCGCGCGCTCACCGTCGCCGCGTTGTCCCTGTTCACGGTGCCCTTCCTGGCGGTCTCCGCGTCCGCACAGGATGTGGGTACCACCTACGACCCCGACCCGCTGTCGGCCGTCCACGCCTGGACGATCTACGGTGGCACGGTCGTCGGTGGTTTCCTGCTGGCGTACATCCTCACCGCGCTGACGAGCCGCCTGAGCCGTCCGTCGCGCTACCGCCCGGGTCAGCCATGGGAGCACGACACGACCTGGATCGGCGAGAAGCCGGAGGACCTTGACGAGAAGCGCTCGGGGGCCGCGCCGGGCGCGGGTGGTGCCAGTGGCAGCTGGTGAGGCCTTCACCCCCGAGCAGACCGACCGGCTCGAACGGGCCCGGCTCGCCGCGCAGAACTCCAGCGGCATCCGGTTCGCCGTCCGGGTCGGCCCGCTCGACGGCGATCCGGAGCTCGCCGCCGAACGGCTGCTGGGGAGCCTCGCTGACCCCGACCGCGACGAGGCCGTTCTGATCGCGGTCTCCCCGGGTCAGCGGTTCGTCCGGGTGGTCACCACCCCGGTCGCGAAGAAGCGCGTCAGCGATGCGGCGGCCGGCCTGGCCACCCTGGCGATGACCTCCAGCTTCGCGCTCGGTGACCTCGTCGGAGGGGTGATCACCGGGTTGCGGCAGCTCGCCGACGCGGCTGGCGCCCCGTCGATGCACGCGGCCACCCGCCGCTGAACCACGGCCACCCGCCGCTGAACCACGGCGGCCATGGTCGCGGCGGCACGTCGACCGTCGACCGACCGGTCACGCTGACCGGCCGGTCGGCGTGACCGGCCGCCGGCGGCCCGCTGTCAGCGGACCGCCGTCGACCGTGAGCAGCGAGAGCAGCAGAAGCGGGTCGTGACCGGTGCGGGGCTCAGCCGCGCGCCGCGCCGGCGGCGGTGTCCTTCGCCCGGGCGGCCAGCGCCCGCACCAGCCCGTCCCGGCCCTCCATCAGTGCCCGGCGCAGTGCCGGCACCGGCTCCCGCTCCGCCAGGTAGGTGTCGGTCCGGTCGACCGTGGCCTGCTCGATGACCCCGGACGGGAACAGCATCTGGGTGATCGTCTGTGCCGAGTCGAACGACCGCGTCTTCCAGATGCCGCCGATCTCGGTGAAGAACCGGTCGACGTACGGCCGGGTCAGCTCCTGCTGGTCGCTGATCCAGAAGCCGCTCATCGTCGCGACCGCCAGGTGGTTCGACAGCGTGTCCGAGTCCATCACCGCCGACCAGGCCGCGGCCTTGGCCTCGGCGGTCGGGCGGGCGCTGCGGGCGGCGGCGGCGCGCTTCTCCCCGGTCGCGGTGCTGTCGCGGGCAAGCTCCGCATCGATCTCGGCGTCGCCGAGGACGCCGCGGGCCACCAGCTGGGTCAGCAGCGTCCAGCGGAGCTCCGTGTCCAGCACCAGCCCGCCGATGACGTCCGAACCCTCGAAGATCGCCCGCAGCCGGGTGATCTGCTCCGGGTCCTCGGTCTGGGCGAAGGCGGTGGCGAAGACGAGCTGCAGGTCGCTGCCCGGCTCGGCGCCGCGCATCAGCTCCTCGGCCCGGGTGGTCAGCTCCAGCAGCGCCGCCGGCCGGTTCGCCGGGTCGCCGTAGCTGTCGACGGTCAGCGCCGCCTTGGCGACCAGTGACTGGACCACGCCGATGTCGTCCTCGGCGTCGATGCCGGAGAGCACGAGCCGCACGTAGTCGCGGGCGGCGAGCTCGGCGTCCCGGGTCATGTCCCAGGCCGCCGCCCAGCACAGGGTCCGCGGCAGGGAGGACGAGATCGTCCCGATCGACTCGGTGAGGGTGGCCAGCGAGCGCTCGTCGAGGCGCACCTTGGCGTAGGTGAGGTCGTCGTCGTTGAGCACGACCAGGTCGGGCTGGCGGACGCCGACGAGCTTCGCGACCTCGGTGGTCCCGCCGACGACGTCCAGCTCGACCCGCTCGCGGCGGACGAGGCGGCCCTGCCCGTCACGGTCGTACAGACCGATCGCGACCCGGTGCGGGCGCAGCGTGCGTGACGCGGTGGCGGGAGCGCTCGCCGGTTCCTGGAGGACCTCGAACGAGGTGAACAGGCCCGCGGCGTCCGTCGTGAAACGGGGGCGCAGCGTGTTCGCTCCGGTGGTCTCGAGCCAGTCCGCCGACCAGGGGGCCAGGTCTCGCCCGCTGGCCTTCTCCAGCTCGACGAGCAGGTCACGCAGCGAGGTGTTGCCGTACTCGTAGCGGCGGAAGTAGCTGCGCAGGCCGGCGAGGAACTCCTCCTGGCCCACCCAGGCGACGAGCTGCTTGAGGACGGAGGCGCCCTTGGCGTAGGTGATGCCGTCGAAGTTCGTGCGCACCGCGTCCATGTCGGGCGCGTCGGCGACGATCGGGTGGGTCGAGGAGAGCTGGTCCTGCCGGTACGCCCAGCCCTTCTCCGCGTTCGCGAAGGTCGTCCAGCCGTTGGTGAAACGGGTGGACGTCACCTGTGCCAGCACCGACATGTAGGTGGCGAACGACTCGTTCAGCCACAGGTCGTCCCACCACCGCATCGTGACCAGGTCGCCGAACCACATGTGGGCCATCTCGTGCAGGATCGTCTCGGCCCGCCGCTCGCGCCGCGCCTCGGTGACCTTCGCCCGGAAGACGTACTCCTCGAGGAAGGTCACGCAGCCGGCGTTCTCCATCGCGCCGGCGTTGAACTCGGGCACGAAGAGCTGGTCGTACTTGCCGAACGGGTACCGGTAGTCGAAGACCCGGTGGTAGAAGTCGAACCCCTGCTTCGTGATCTGGAAGATCTCGTCCGGGTCGAGGAACTCGGCGAGCGAGCGCCGGCAGTACACCCCGAGATCGATCCCGTCGTGGTGGTCACGCACCTCGTGGTAAGGCCCGGCGACCAGCGCGGTGATGTAGGTCGACATGACCGGGGACGGCGCGAAGGACGTCCGCGCGGCGCCGCCGGCAACATCCGCCGTGCCGGTGACGACGCTGTTGGAGATGACCTTCCAGTCCGCCGGCGCTGTCACCGCGAGGGTGAAGGTCGCCTTCAGGTCGGGCTGGTCGAAGCAGGTGTACATACGGTGCGCGTCATACGTCTCGAACTGGGTGTAGAGGTAGACGGCGCCGTCCACCGGGTCCACGAAGCGGTGCAGGCCCTCGCCGGTGCGGGAGTAGGCGCACTCGGCGACGACGCGCAGCTCGTTCGTCGCGGCCAGGTCGGGCAGTGTCACCCGCCATCCGTCGAACACCGCGGCCGGGTCGAGAGAACGGCCGTTGAGCACGATCTCCCGCACCGCGGGCGCGGCCAGCTCGACGAAGGTCGACGCGCCCGGCTCGGTGCAGGTGAACGAGGTGGTCGTGCTGGACAGGAAGGTCTCGTCACCGACCGTCAGGTCGAGCTCGACGCCGTAGGCGGAGACGGCCAGCAGGCGGGCGCGTTCGCGCGCCTCGTCGCGGGTGAGGTTGTGAGGCACCCGGATCCTTTCGCAGAAACGTCGCGGAATCGGCGGGCAACGGGCGGCGCGCTCGGTGTGCGTGGTGCCCTTGGTGTGTGGTGCCACTGGTATGCGTGGTGCCACTGTGATCCCGCCGCGCGAGCGCACGGGCATGACGTGACGTCGCGCACCAGTCTCCCACGCGGTCGCGTGGGCTCCGACCACGTCCGGGCTACGGGCAGCCGGCAGCCTGGGCGGCCGATGCGCCGGGTATCGCCCGCCTGTCTACGGAGCGTGCGTGTTCCAGACCTTGGTGGAACTGTGTCCGTCCCGTCGGGTTGGATGTCCGGAGGAGATGTCCCGACGTTCGTCAGCCGTCGGCAGTCGGCCATCAGCAACCGGCGCGCGCCGGAGCGAGGGGGTGGGCGGTGCGCCGGGTCGCAGGCCTGGGGCGGGTGCCCGTCCGCGGCCAGCGGGCGACCGGGAACGGGACGGAGTCCACCGTTCCCGCCTCGACCGCACGCCGTGCCGAGCAGCATGTCCCCGTGTCGCTGCGGGTCGCCTCCGCGTGGTCCTGGCGGCTGCTCGTCATCGGTGCCGCGGTCTACGTCATGGCCATGATCATCGGTAGGGTGCGGGTAGTCGTGATCCCGGTGATCGCCGGACTGCTCATCGCGGCCCTCATCCATCCCCTGGCGCACCGCTTCCAGCGGATGGGCATGCCCCGGCTGGGCGCGGCGTTCGCCTCGCTGCTGGTGTTCTTCCTGGTGGTGACGGGGGCCGGCGTCGCCGTCGGCTTCAACGCGGCCAACGAGATCCCGGCCGTCGCCGACCAGGTCAGCGAAGGCATCGACCAGATCCGCGACTACCTGACGGACGGGCCGTTCCACCTCTCCGAGGGGCAGATCGACGATCTCGTCGACGACATCCGCAAGAGCCTGACCGACAACCGCGGTCGGGTGGTCAACGGCGTGCTGTCGACCGCGTCGGTCGCCGCGGAGGTGCTGACGAGCATTCTCGTCGCGCTGTTCTCCACCTTCTTCTTCCTGTACGACGGTGAGCGGATCTGGAGCTGGATCGTCACCCGCTTCCCCGCCGGTGCGGAGGACCGGGTCCGCGGTGCCGGCCGGGAGGCCTGGTCCACCCTCACCGGCTACATCCGCGGGACGGTGTTCGTCGCCGCGGTCGACGCGGTCGGCATCACCGTCGGTCTGGTCGCGGTCGGAGCTCCGCTCGTGGCCCCGCTGGCGCTGCTCACGTTCTTCGGTGGCTTCATCCCGATCATCGGGGCGACCGTCGCCGGCGTCGCGGCCGTCCTCGTCACGCTCGTGTCGAACGGCTTCGGCGACTCGATGATCATTCTCGGGGTGGTGCTGGCGGTCCAGCAGATCGAGGGCCACCTGCTGCAGCCGCTGGTCATGAAGCGCGCGGTGCGGCTGCACCCGCTGGCCATCGTCATCGCGCTGTCGGCGGGTGGGGTGCTCGCCGGCATCCCCGGCGCGATCGCGGCCGTTCCCTTCGTCGCCGTGGTGAACCGGGTGGCGACATATCTCGCCGCGGAAGGGAAGGAACCACAGCCTGCGGATGGTTGACGCTGCACAGGGGCAGCGAGAGCGGCCGGTCTGTTTCGTCCGGCCTGTATCTGTCCGCCCGCGACGTTGACCGGCCAGCGATTCAGGAGATGCGATGACAGCCGACGCCACGATCTCGGCACGTGCCGCCACCGGTGATTCCCGCTCCGCCGGCGACGATCCGGTGGCCGAGGCGGACTTCTGGTTCGATCCGCTGTGTCCGTGGGCCTGGCTGACGTCCCGCTGGATGCTGGAGGTGGAGAAGGTCCGCCCCGTGCGCACCCGCTGGCACGTGATGAGCCTGGCGATCCTCAACGACGGGCGGGAGGTGCCCGAGGCGTACCGGGAGGCGATGCGGCAGGCGTGGGGCCCGGTGCGGGTCTGCATCGCCGCCGCGGCCACCGCCGGTGACGAGGTGCTGCTGCCGCTCTACACGGCGATCGGCCGCCGCCGGCACCTGGAGGAGGCGGAGCTCACCGAGGAGACCTTCGCCGCCGCGCTCACCGAGGTCGGTCTTGACCCCGCCCTCGCCGCGGCCGCCCACTCCACCGCATGGGACGAGCAGCTGCGCGCCAGCCACGAGGACGGCATCAGCCGGGTCGGCATGGACGTCGGCACTCCCGTGATCGCCGTGGCCGGCACCGCGTTCTTCGGGCCGGTCATCACTCCCACGCCGCGCGGTGAGGCCGCGGGCCGGCTCTGGGACGGCGTACTGCTCGTCGCCGAAACCCCTGGCTTCTACGAGCTCAAGCGCACCCGCGACCAGGGCCCGATCTTCGACTGATCCCGCAGAGGCCCGCCGAGGCCCGCCGAGGCCCTCCGGTCCCGTCGGGGCCGTCCGCCGCGCGGGGCCGAGGCCGCTGTGGCCCTGCGCGGCCTGGATGGCCGGCGGGGGAGGGCTTCGTCACCGGCGGTGCGGCGGTCGTCGGCGACCGGGCATGATGGCGCATCATGCGCGTCCATCTCGGTTCTGATCATGCTGGGTTCCACCTGAAGGAGGCGTTGCTCGCCCGCCTCGCGGAGCTCGGCCACACGCCCGTCGACCACGGGCCCGTCGAGTACGACCCCGACGACGACTACCCGCCGTTCGTGATGGCCGCCGCCGCCGCGGCCGCGGCGGAGCCCGACAGTCTCGGGATCGTCATCGGCGGTTCCGGCAACGGCGAGGTCATCGCCGCGAACAAGGTGGCCGGCGTGCGGGCGGCCCTGGTCTGGAGCGAGCAGACGGCAACTCTCGCCCGCCAGCACAACGACGCGAACGTCATCAGCGTCGGTGCCCGGATGCACTCCGTGCCCGAGGCGACCGGACTGGTGGAGGTTTTCCTCGCCACCCCGTTCAGCGACGAACAGCGACACCTGCGCCGGATCCGGATGATCTCGGCCTACGAGCGTTCCGGTGAGCTTCCGGGCGTGTCCCCGTCCACATCGGCGTCCTGACCGCTCCGATCGGCGTCCTGACCGCCTCGCCGGGAGGCACCTCGCCGGGAGCGCCCGGCCCGGCCGGTCTGCCCGCCTCGGGCCGATCTCCCGTCGCTCCCCTCGCTCCCGTCAGTTCCGTTGCTGCCGCGGTTCTCGTCGCCGTCGCGTGCACGGGCGTCCGCACGACGCCGGCCTGGTCGCGAGAGCGGCGCTGTGGGGGCATCCCGGGGCGGCTGCGGCTGTTCCTCCGCGGCCGGCTCGGACGCCGGCGGGGCCGGGTGGGCATGGCGCAGCACGACAGTCTCCTCGGCCCAGGCGAGGTCCTCCTCGGTAAGGCGTGACACGTCCCGGGCGCGCATCGCGGCACTGAGGCTGAGCCGCGAGCGGCCCCCGCCGACCAGCCCGCGCAGCATCGCGTCCGCGCGGTGCTGCTCGTCGCGTGGCATGGGCCTCCCTTTCCGCTCCGGGGACCGGCACCGGCTGCGGCGGCAGCGCCGACCACCGCCACCTGCCGACACTATCCGTGACTGCCTGGCGAATGGCCGGGTCGCACCGACGGTGCTACGGCCCTCTTCCACGGTGACCGGTGCGCGACCCGCGGAGTACTCGATGGTGCCATTCCGTCGCCGTGGTGACGACCTGCATTTCTGCCCGCCGGGGACCCCCCGCGCAACCCTCGGGGACGTCTAGGAGAATTGCTGGTGGCGGCATGTCCCGGCAGCCTTCCCGGGGCGCCGCGACGGCCCGCCCGGACTGGCGTCGGTACTGCTTCGGACGGCGTTCGGGCCCCGGGCCGGCGGGTTGCGGGCGGCCCACCCGCTGGCGGGTCGTGCCAGTGTCTACGTCAAGAATGCCAACGGGCCCTCGACGCCGATGGCCGCCAGGCCTGTCCCCGCCAGGCGACAGGTCGAGAGCTCTCGGGAGGTGCCTATGGCGATGCGTAGCAGGGAGGCTTCTTTGGGTGCGGAATTCCCGGTCCCGCTGTTGCCGACGAACAAAGTGCAGCCTGCCCGCGGAGTTGGTCACCAGGGCCTTCCGTATGCTGAATGTCAACTCGCGGTGGATGTTGTCCAGGCGTGGCCGGTAACCGAGCGACCCGGCGGTTCTTGGGTGTGCAACCCGTGCTAAGACGGGAGGAAGTTGACAGTCATCGCAACTCCCCCGAAACTCGGCGATTCAGACTGGTCGCCACGGACAGGAACCATCCGATGAGGCTCCGGTCATCGCACCTGCCGTCGCTGCCGAGGGGTGAGTAGTGGATCGCGTGCCCGTGAGCATCATCATTCCTGCCTACAACGAGGGACTTCGGCTGCCGGAGTCGCTGCCGCGCCTGCTGGCGTCCGTGGGCCGGATCGAGATGGCCGAGGTGATCGTCGTCGACGACGGCAGCACCGACGGCACCGCCTGCGTCGCCGAGGACCTGCTCGGCGGTGACCCGCACCACCGGGTCATCCGGCTGCCCTGGAACTGCGGCAAGGGCACCGCCGTCCGGGCCGGTGTGTCCGCGGCCCGTGGCCAGGCCATCGTGTTCATGGACGCCGACGGCGCCTCCGACCTCAACGACCTGCCGCTGCTGCTCGCCGCGCTCGAGCACGCGGAGGTCGCGCTCGGCTCGCGCCGTATCGGCGCCGGCGTGACCAGGACCAGCGGCCGGAAGGCCGGGAGCTGGGCCTTCAACCAGCTCACCCGTTCGCTGGTCGCGCTGGATGTCGCCGACACCCAGTGCGGGTTCAAGGCCTTCCGCCATGCCGAAGCCAAGATCCTGTTCAGCCTGACCCGGTCGACCGGGTTCGGGTTCGACGTCGAGGTGCTCTCGATCGCGCGTTCGATGGGTTACCGCATCGCCGAGGTGCCGGTGCGCTGGAGCGAGACGCCCGGAGGCACGTTCCGGATGTCCCGGCACACCCCGGCGATGCTGGTGGATGTCGTGCGGGCCCGCCGGTACCGCAACCGGGCCGGCCTGCCACCGGTGCCCGACGGCCGGCAGCGTCTCGGCGAGCTGAGCGTGATCGACGCCTCCGAGCTCCTCGGGCGCCCGGTCACCCCACGGCCTGTCGAGCCCGGCGGGCAGCTGCTGCCGTCGCAGCCGTCGGGGGTGCTGCCTGACCGGTCTGCCGCCCCGGCTGAGAGGCCGCCCGCCGCCGCTTCGGCCGCGCTGCCGCCTGCTGCTCCACCTACCGCTGCTCCACCTACCGCTGCTCCGGCCGCTCCCACGGTCGCGCTGCCGGCCGCTTCGGCGACTCCGGCCGCGCTGCCGGCGGCTCCGGCGACTGCCGCTCCCACGGCCGCCACCCTGGGCGTCAGGTCGCCCGCTGTGGCGACCGGGCCAGTAATGCCCGCCGCGGGTGGGGTGGCCGCAGGGGGTCTGGCGCGGGCGTCCGGCTGGTTGATCCCGCCGGGCACCCTTGAGGAGATCCCCGGTCCCTACTCCTCGTGATCGTAGCCCTGGTCGCGATCGCCGCCGTGCCGACGCGTCTGGTACGCATGAGGCCACGGAAGGCGGACACCGTGCGATCGCCACGACCGCACCGGCCAGCCGGCACCGGGGGGTTGGCACCGGCCAGGCCGGTCTCCACGCACCGTCCGTGACGCTGTATGAAGGTCGGATCCGTCCCGACCATCGCCTGGAGCTTCCTATTTCTCCGATCCCGGCCGGTAGCGCCGTCCGGCCAGGTCTGCTCGACCCGGCGGGCGGCCCCGGACCCGCAGAGCCCCGCGGTCGCCGTACCCCCGCGTTTCCCGCCCGCGGGCGGGGCCGTTCGCGCCCCGACGCGGGGCGTCCGGGAAGCCAACGGGCGTCCCGCTGGTCACTGACCGTGATGTTCGCTGGTTTCTTCGCGCTGTTCCTGCTCCAGGCGCCCGGCAAGCTCACCGCCGACACCAAGATGGACGTCGCGCTCGAGCCGTGGCAGTTCATGAAGGCCGCCACCCACCTGTGGAACTCGACGTCCGACTTCGGCTACCTGCCGAACCAGTACGCCGGCTACCTGTTTCCGATGGGCCCGTTCTTCGGGCTCGGTAACCTGCTCGGTGTCCCGCCGTGGATCAGCCAGCGGCTGTGGATGGCGATCCTGCTCACGCTGGCGGCGTGGGGGACCGTCCGGCTCGCCGAGGTGCTCGGGATCGGCGGCCGCGCCTCCCGCATCCTCGCCGGCGTCAGCTACGCCCTGTCGCCGATGTTCCTCGGCAAGATCGGCGCATCCTCGGTCGCGCTGGCCGGCGCGGCGATGCTGCCCTGGATGGTCATCCCGCTGATCCTCGCGCTGCGCCCCGACGGGGCCGGCGGCATCGACACCGGCCACCGGGACGACGGTGGCGGGCGGGCGCGGGAACTGACCCGTGACCGGCCCTCGCCGCGCCGCGCCGCGGCCCTGTCCGGGCTCGCCGTGCTCGGCACCGGCGGCGTGAACGCGACCGTGACTCTCTGTGTTCTGCTGTGCCCGGCTGTGCTGCTGGTGTTCGCCGGCGGCAGCCGCCGTGCGTGGGCGCTGCGGGGCTGGTGGTGCCTGGGCGTGGTACTGGCCACCGCCTGGTGGGTGCTCTCCCTCGCCGTGCAGGGCCGCTACGGGATCAACTTCCTGCCGTTCACCGAGACCGCGCGGACGACCACCTCGACGACCTCGGTCGGGGAGGCGCTGCGTGGCGCCGCGGACTGGATGGCCTACCTCGAGCTGCCCACCCCCTGGCTGCCCGCCGCCCGGGAGTACGTGTCCAACGCCGCCCCGATCGTCGCCTCGGCGGCCGTGACCGCGTTCGGCCTGGCCGGCCTGACCCGGCGTGACCTGCCCGCCCGCCGCTTCCTGCTGGTCAGCCTCGCTGTCGGCGTGGTGGCGATCTCCTCCTCCTATTCCGGCAGCCCCGGCAGCCCGTTCGCGGACGGGCTGCGTGCCCTGCTCACCGAGCCGTTCGGGTTCCTGCGCAATGTCTACAAGTTCCAGCCGGTCGTCCGGCTGCCGCTGGCCCTCGGGCTGGCACACCTGCTCGCCGTGGCCCTGGCCTGGCGGCCGAGCCGGTCCCGGGCCGAGGCCGAGGCCGATGCCGGGTCGGGTGCCGGGGTCGGGGACCCGGCCGGCGCCGGTGCCGGTGGCGGTTCCTCCGCCGCGGGCCGGACGGCGGCGGCCCGCCGGCAGGCCGTGCGGGTCCTGGTCACCCTGGTCACGGTGGCGACACTCATCGTCGCCATGCTGCCCCTGCTGCAGGGCAAGGGCCTGCAGCCCCGGCCGTTCACAAACGTTCCGGAGTACTGGGCGCAGGCGGCGGACTGGCTGGCCGACCACCCCGAGAACGGGCGCACACTGGTTCTTCCCGGCGCGCCGTTCGCCGAGTACAAGTGGGGGCGCCCGCTCGACGAGCCACTGCAGTGGCTCGCCAGCTCACCCTGGGCCGTGCGCAGCCTCATCCCGCTCGGCAGTGTGGGCACCACCCGGCTCATGGACGGCCTCGAGGAGATGATGGCCACCGGCAGCACCCCGGGGCTGTCGGCCACCCTGGCCCGTGCCGGGGTCGGCATGGTGCTCGTCCGCAACGACGTCGAGATCAAGGACTGGGACATCCCCCCGTCCACCGATCAGCTGCACCGCTCGTTGCAGAGCTCGGGCCTGCAGCATGTCGCCTCGTTCGGCCCCGCCACGGAGGCCCGCACCGGCTCCAAGGCACGGCTGATCGAGACCCTGCGCCGCTCCGAGGAGCGGGTACCGGCGCTGGAGATCTGGGCGGTTCCCGGCGGCGCCAGCCTGGTCCAGGCCTACCCGCGCGACACCGGCGTCGTCGTCTCCGGCGGGCCGGAGGCGACCGTCCAGCTCGCTGACCAGGGCCTGATCGGCGCGGACCGCGCCGTCGTCCTCGCCAGCGACCTCGCCGAGGCAGACCAGGTCTCCGCCGTCGCCGGCGAGAACAGCACGACCAGCCTGGCACCCATCGCCGACCCGCCACCCGCCTCCGAGGTCATCACCCCGACGACCGCCCTGGCGGTGACCGACACCAACACCCGGCGTGACTTCACCTTCGGGATCATCCACGACGCCACCTCCTACCTGCTGGGCCCGCAGGAGAACGTCGCCGGGAAGACGACGCCGCCCACCCAGTGGACGGACCGGCCGACCGCCGGCCACCAGACCGTCGCCGGCTTCGCCGACGGGATGTCCGTCACCGCCTCGTCCTACGGCTACGAGCTGCTCGCCGCCCCCGACTTCGCCCCACAGGCGGCCGTCGACGGTCAGACCTCGACGTCCTGGACGGCCCTGCGTCGCGGCGGTGGCACCTCACAGGGCGAGTGGATCCAGCTCGATGTCGGCCGGGAGCTCGCCGCGCCCTACCTCGACATCCGGCTGCTGGCCGAAGGCGACTGGCGTCCGCAGGTGCACGCGCTGCGCGTCACCACCGAACGGGGCTCCGTCGTGACCTCCACCCGTCCGATCGAGGACATCCAGCGCCTCGCCGTGCCGCCGGGGGAGACCCGCTGGTTCCGGATCACCCTGGAGAAGGTGACCAACGAGGACGACCCGTCGCTCGGCGCCGGCCTGCGCGAGATCGAGATCCCCGGCGCGAGCTTCCACCGGTACGCGCAGACGCCGTCCGATCTGACGAGCACGTTCGAGTCCCTGAGCCAGGGCATCGTCGCCTACTCGTTCGAGCGTTACGGGGGCGACCCGCTGCAGCCCTTCGGCGGCTGGGAGGAACTCGGTTTCGGTCGCCGGTTCGAATCCCCGCGTCAGATGACCTTCACCCTCAAAGGCACCGGCACCGCCCTGCCGCCGCCGGCCGGCTCCGCCGTCAGCACATCCAACGAGCCGCTGGTCATCCCCTGCGGGCAGGGCCCGTCGCTGATCATCGATGGTGTCCGGCACGATCTGGAGGTCTCCGGCGTCTACAGCAGCATCGCCACGGGCAAGCCGTTCCAGCTGAAGCTGTGCACCGACAACAGCCGGATCACCCTCGGCGCGGGAACGCACATGCTGTCGGTCGACCTCGGTGCCTCGACGATGGTCGTCGACTCGATCAGCATGGTCGGTGAGAGCGCCGCCGTGAGCACCGAAAAGCCCCGGACGACGACGATCGGGCACTGGGGCTCCGAGCTGCGCACCGTCGAGATCGGCGCCGGCGCCGCCTCCTTCGTCTCGGTGCGGGAGAACGCGAACGCCTCCTGGACGGCGACGCTGAACGGCGCGGAGCTCACCGCGGTGCGCATCGACGGCTGGGCGCAGGGCTGGATCGTCCCCGAGGGCCAGGGCGGGACGATCGTCATCGAGAACCATCCCGGCCAGGCCTTCCGCCGCAACCTTCTCATCGGGCTCGGGCTGGTGCTCGTCCTCGTCGCGGGCGCTGTCGTCCCGGACTCCGTCGGCGCCGCGCGCCGGCGTCAACGTCAGGAGCGTAGGGGCCGCGCCGGTCCTGCCGACCGCTTCACTTTCACTGACCGCATCGCCCGCCTCGGCCCCGCCCGGCTGCCCGGGATGCGGTCGCTGGGGCGCCTGCGGCTGCCGACGCTGTGGGTGGGCCTGGTGTTGGCGACCCTGGCGGTCTTCCTGGTCGCCGGACTGGTCGCGCTGGCCGTGCCGGTGATCGTTCTGCTCGGTCGGCGGCTGGGCTGGTTGCCGGGCCTGCTGGCACTGGTCGGCATGGTCGGCTCCGGGATCGTGGTGTCGACCGTTCCGAGCGCCATGCCGTTCTCGGGCGAGGGCGCGTTCAGCTGGCTGGCCCAGGCTCTGGGCGCGCTCGCCTTCGCCGCGACGATCTCCGCCCTCGCCCTGCGCCACGCAGCCCCGTCCCGCCCCACGGGCGCGGAACCACCGGCCGCACCCGCCGAGGCGCCTTCCGAGACTCTGCCCGGCGCGGAGACCTTGCCGCTTTCGAGGCCCAGCCACTCCCACCGCCGCGGCGGCACGATCGCCGACTGACACGATCGCCGACTGAACTGAAAGGACAGGCGGATGTCCCTTCCGGGGAAAGGCATGCCTCGCACCGAGTCAGCGACCACCACCTGGAAGCGGCGTCCCCTGGTGCTTGACGAGGAGATCATCCTCGCCTCGGAGCGTCGCGGCTCACCCCTCACCGTCGGCGTCCTCGCCGAACCGGAGGCGGCCCGAAAGTGGTGCCGAGTTTGAGCACGTGCCCAACATCTCGGAGGACAATGCTGTGGGGCGTCCGACAGCGGGCGCGAGCGGTTCTGCCCCGTCCAACGGGCGACTGCCGGGTGGCTCGGTAGGCGATGTCCCGCCGCCGGGACGCGGTCGGCCCAGCCCTCCCGAGAGCACGATCACCGACTGAACGGAAGAGGTGGATGGATGTCCTCGCTGAGCAAGGGCGCACCGGAGCCGCCCGCCCGGCCAGGATGACCATGGGCGTCGGGAACCGCCGGAGCCCGCAACCGCAGCGCGGCGAGATCGGGGCGCCGGCCGGCCACCCGCACCACGGCGGTGAGCTGAATGGCCATGAGTCGAACACCCGTGAGTCGAAGCGTCATGCGTCGCCGGGTCGTATCCGTGGCCCCGGCGGCGGTGCGGGTGATGGTGACGGTGGGGGCCGGGCCGCCGTCCGGGCGGCGGCCCGGCCCGGTGGCGGGGACGCCGCGGCGGCCTGGCGGCCGAAGGCCGGAAGACGGCGGGCCCTGACCCTCGACGAGGCACTGATTGTCGCGTCGGACCGAAAACGGTCGCCGCTCACCGTCGGCGTGATCGCGGAGACGGACGCCGCGATCCATCCGGTGGGCCTGCGCCATTCGCTGGAGCGGGCCCTGCGCGACCATCCGATCGCCAGAGCACGGCTGGCAGGTGGGGTGGGCACACCGTCATCCTGGGATTTCTCGGCGGACCCGGACATGACATCGGATCTCATCTATGAGATCCACACTGCGTCCCTGGATGAGGCGGGAGCCGAGCGGGCGATCTGGCGTGCGGTGGAATCCCTGTGCTCCCGGCCCTTCGACCTGCGGGCACTACCGCCCATTCGCCTGCTGCTCGCGCACCGGCCGGCGGGCGACGTCGTCGGCCTCGTCGCGCACCATGTGGCGCTGGACGGGATGAGCGTCCTCACCCTCCTCCAGGAGATCGTCGCTGGCTGCGCGGCAGATCACACCATCCCGGACGTGGTCGGTGGACGAGCGCCGCAGCGATCGGCGGCTCCGCGTCAGCGGCTGGCGAACGAGCGCCAGCAGCCGGCGGCTCCGCTCCAGCGGTACTGTCAAGCCGGGCCCTCCCGCCGTCCGCCGGCACAGGCCACGGACGCCGGCGCGCCACTCGGGGCCGGGGCGGCGACCACCGGCCCACCGATCCGCCGCCGGGCAGTGCCACACCTCGCGCCGTGCGGTCCGAGCCATGCGCAGGGGTATGGCGTGCACCCCGTCGACCTGCCCGTGCCGCCTCCCATGCCGCTGGCGGACGGACGGCGGATGACGGTGAACGACCTGCTGATCGCGGCCGCACACCTGGCGGTGGAGCGCTGGAACGCCGAGAACGGCCGCCCGAGCGGCAGGGTGCTCGTCCGCATGCCGATCGCGAGGAGGCCACCGGATCCGGAGGGGGCGCGGGAGCTGGGTAACCGGTCGGGCCAGGTCATGATCAGCTCGTCCGCCGCCGAGCGTACGGTGCCGGGCCTTCTCGCCGCGGCCGTGGTGGAGCAGACCCTCGCCGCCAAACGGAATCCGACCGGCTGGGCGGGTGACGGTCTCACCGTCGCGGTGCGGACCGTGATGACGGCCGTGCCGCGATCGCTGCGGACCACCGTCCTGCGCTGCGTCGCGGCGATGGCCCGCCCGTTCCTCGCGCCGAGCGTGGCGGTCAGCAACATCAGCCGGGTCGACGGCCTCCGGTTCGCTCCGGAGGGCACCGTGCGGATCACCGGCCTGTCCTTCATCGGCACCACCGGGATGCCGCAGGGTCTTCTCATCTGCGTCGCCGGCAACGGCGATCGTCTCCGCCTGACCTTCTGCCACCACCGGCGCCTGTTCGACCCCGCCGGGATGGCCCGGTTCGTGGAGATCTTCCAGGAGAGCCTGACCGGCCTGATCACCACGCTGCGTCCCGAGTCCTCCTGAGCCGCCGGATCCGGCCGGGCTCCGGACATTTCGCGATCGTGGATGACTGTTCGCCCGCCGGCGCGCGAGCGGTGGTCGAGACGGCATGGACACAGGCGTGCCCACGCCGTGGGCGTCACAGGAAACAGTCGGAGATTATTCCGACTGTTTCCTGCGGGTCGCAGCTGCTTTTTCTCGGGGGTTTAACTCTCGGGTCGAGGAAATCTTTAATCCGCCGCAGGAGCCCTCTGACCATGGGTCGTCCGACCAGATGTTCACCGCAGATTCGTGCCCTCGCCGTGGCCAGAGTCGCCCGGATCCGGCCGGACCAGCGATCCGGCTGGCAGACCATGAAGATCGTTGCCGCGGAGCTCGGGGTAAGCGCGGAGACGCTGCGTGGCTGGGTGCGCCAGGCGGAGATGGCGAGGAGCCAGGACCACCGCTGGGACCACGCGGACCTGACGGAGCTGCGCCGGCTGCGGGAGGAGAACGCCAGGCTGTGGCAGGTGCTGGATCTCACGCTCCGAGAAGCCGGTGCTGTCGGCATGGCCCACGGGGCCACCCATCAGGTGAGCGCGGGGGCCGACGGGATCGGCGTCGGCTCGCTCGTCGGTGCGGTGTCAGAGCAGGCGGAGCCGGTGCTCGGCGACGCCGACCGACAGTCGCTTTCCCCCGGTGAGGGTGATCGTGTCGGATTCGATGCCGTCGCCGAAGTCCACAAGGAGTTCGGACTCGGCTCATAGCTCGACGCGCGCCGAGGCGGGGAGCAGGCCTTCGACCATGGTGCCGGTGGCCGGTGGCCGGTGGCCGGTGGCCGGTGACGGCCAGGCCTCCCGCGCGAACCAGACCAGGCTGGGAACTTCGGGATGGGGCAGATCCAGCTGGCGGTCGCGCTGGTGCCACACCGAGCGGCACGAGCCGCCGCAGCCGGTTCCGGTCCCGACCAGCAGCCCGGACGGTGCTGTCGCTCTTGGCGGACGGTGCCGGTGTGGTCGGGGTCGGGCGCGCACCCCGCTGTCCGGGTGCCCGGCCAAGGGCAGAAGGACATCAGCGGCAGCCGCGGCGGTCGGCGCGACACTGCCGGCCAGACCATCGGCGCCGACCAGCGCCCGTGCCGCGACCCGGCAGGCGGCCAGAACCCGCTGGACTGGGCCAACCAGCCGCATTGCCAGGCGAGACCCACCCCGATCTGCCGGCCCGGCTGGCACCGGGTTCCGGGCAGACCCTCATCGTGACGTATCCGCCCCGCCGACCTTTGTGATCCCGCAGTGCGGGCCACCGCTGCGCTGCATCGGCGACTCCGAGAACGCCGCGTCCCCCAGTCCGGCCGCCACGCGCTCCGGAGGCTGGCCCGGCGAACTGACAGCCGAGCCGTCCACCGCGTGACTCACCGCTGTCACCGGCGGATTCTTCATCGGCCTCCCCGACTGGCCGCGGGTTGCCGCGGATGTTCTGGTCGGCCCTTCTCGGCTGTTGGACCGTTGCCTTAGCGCACCTGTTCAGTCGCCCTGATTCTCTGTCGATCGAACCGGCCGGGACCGGTTATCGATGCGCCGGTGAGGACTTCACCCAGGCCGGGGAGCGGATTCGATCAGCCCGTGTCGTCGACGATCACCTGGAGATCGAGCCGGCCGACGGAACGCGGGCGATGGCCGTATCGTACCGACTCGGGCGCCACCTGAGGCACCTGCGACCCCTTACCGCGTGCCGGATCCTCATGGTCGGCAGGGCCTGGCGGGTACCGCGGACCCTGACCGACGGGGCGCGACCGAGGGGATGACCGGGTGTACTATCCCGCCAAGCTATCGCAGTGGCCGGTAGTCGCTTGATGCTTGGCCGTCGCGCGGGTGGCTGGCCGGATTTCCCTGGGCGACATAACAGAGAGGTACGACTCAGATGAAAGTCTCGAGCGTCGTCGCCGGGTTGATTCCCGATCGCGCCTTCGGGGACGCCATCGCGTTGGCGCACCGCAGGTTCGAGCCGGTACTCGGCCAGATTCGATCCCTGGTGGCTCCGGGCCAGACGGTGATCGACGTGGGGGGATGGTATGGTCCATGGACCTTCTGGCTCTCGCGCATCGCGCATTCCGTGGTGACCGTCGAAGCCAACCCGGAACTCGCGGCGTTCATTGCCCGTGTGGCCTCCCCCAACGTCACCGTGATTGCCAAGGCGGCCTCCGACGAAGCCGGGACGGCCAAGCTGTCCCTCCCCGAGGGAGGGCGTGGTACTGAGGGTCGGGCGTCCCTCGGGCCCCTCCCGGGCGGACGGTCCATCGTTGTCGAGACCTTTCGCCTCGACAGCCTCGAGCTCGACGACGTCGGACTCATCAAGATCGATGTCGAGGGCCATGAGCTGGCCGCGCTGCGCGGCGCCGAGGGCATCATCCAGAAATGGCGCCCGAACCTGCTGGTCGAGATCGAAGAGGCCCGGTCTCCTGCTGCTCCCACCATCGAGTACCTCCATGACTTCGGATACAAGGGCCTGGTGCTGGTGGGCGGCCGTTGGATTCCGCTTGCCGACTTCGATCTGCTCGGACATCAGAAGGCGATGAGCGGGCAGGCCGAACATGGCTATCTACGGGCTGTGATCGACGGCTCGGGAGCCAAATTTGTTAACAACATCCTCTTCCGGTACCCGCGGGGACGGTTCGACGACTGAAGCCGATACCGCCGCGCTGGTCCGCCCCGTTGCCCGGTGCGGCGGAGACGGGGTCGCTGATGGCAGCCCGGGTCGACCATGGGTGTTGTCCCTGCCGGACCGGTTACCGTCAGGGACGGACCGTGCGGTGTTGTTCGAGTAGGTTGATCCCGCGCTCGGCCGCACGCCGGGCCTTGTGGGCCTCGCGGTCGAACGCGGGCGGCCGGCCGCCCCGCGACGTCCTTTCTGGCCCTTCCACCGGTGGCGGCCGAGCCTCTCGCCGGATTCGACGAATCGACTCCGGCCGTCCAGTGTCAGCGGACCGCCGAGCCGCCCGATTCGCGATCACCGACTACATCGAGATCTTCTGTAACCGGCAACGGCTCCATTCCGCGCTCGGCTATTGCACCCCCGACCGCATGGAGTGCGCTTCCAACGGAGCGAAGATGCCCACGGCAGAAGCGGTGTAATGCTGATGTGGTTTCCGCTACACAGATTTCCGAGGAACGGGATACACCTCAGCCGAGTGATCCGGTGGGCGCGTTCCGGTGGTTCGCGGGGTCAGCCGAGGGTGGGCGGGTGTGCCACCGCGACCAGGAGGTCCTCGCCGGTGGCCGGGCGTGGGCGGCTGGCCGGGCGCAGCCCGCGCCGGGCCAGCGCTGTGCGCGCGCCGGTGTTGTCGGCGCCGTAGAAGAGGGCGGCGAAACGCCGCGTCCGCGGGCCACCGCTGGTTTCCGCCCCGCCGCCGGGCTCGGCCCCGTCGTCGGGCGCGGTCCGCGGGGGCAGCTCGAACAGCAGGTCGGTGCGCCGCAGCTCGGGCAGCGCGGCGGTGTCGGCCAGCTCGAACTCGACCAGGGTCAGCTGGTCGTCGGGGCGCCGCCGGTCGCGGGCTGGTCGGCGCTCGGCGCCCGGCGCCCGGTGGGCCGGGCGTGGCGCGCCGACGCGCCGACGGCCGCGGGTCGTGGTGGGGGGCTCGCCCAGCCCGCCGGGCGCCGTCGATCCGGCGCCGCCGAGGCGGTCGAGCTCGGAGGCGATGATCCCGGCGAGCAGGTCGGCGCTGGTGTCCCAGCTGAACCCGCCCGCCCAGGCCCGGGCCGCCCCACGGATGGTCATCGCCTGCCTGGTGTCGGCGAGCTGGGCCAACGCGCCCGCGATGGTGTCGCCGAGCCGCGCTGGTTCGTCCACCAGCCAGCCGGTGACTCCGTCACGGACGGAGTCCCGCAGCCCCGGCACCCGGAAGGCGACGGCGGGCACCCCCAGGCCGTTCGCCTCCAGCACCGACAGCCCCCAGCCTTCCCCGTGGGACGGGTTCACCGTCAGCCAGGCTGAGGCGAGCACGGCGTCGCGCACCTCGGCCGCGGCGAAGCCGTGCCATCGGATGGTCGCGTCCGAGGCGCCGTCGCCCTGGGTGAGCATCAGCCGCGCGGCGATGTCGGCGAGGCGGGCGCGGTCCGGCCCGTCGCCGACGAAGTGCACGGACAGGTCCGGGTGCGTCCGCAGCAGCGCCGGGAGGGTCTCGATCAGCAGGTGCAGGCGCTTGTGCGGGACGAGCCGCCCGACGCACACGATGGTCGGCCTGGCCGCCCGGCCGGTGAGATCGTCGCCCGCCCGCCCCGTCTGTGTCGCCTGGTCTGCCTGGCTCGCGTCCGTGGCGTCCATGGCGTCCATGGCGTCCGTCGTCTCCGGGTGGCCGGGAACCATCACGCCGTTGGGGACGAGGAAGCGGGCACCGGGCAGGGCCAGCACGCCGCGGGCCTCGTCCCGGGTGGACGGAGAGACCACAGCTACCGGCCGCCGCCGGTAGACCCACCGGCTGCCCGGGGCCTCCAGGAGCTGGCCGACCCGGGCCACCGGGCTCGGGAAGTACAGCGGGAACTGCTTCTGGTGCACGTGGTGGAGGACCTGCACGACAGGGACGCGGGCGGGCAGCACGAGCGGGCTGAAGAAGGGGATGCCGTTCTGGCAGTCGACGACCGCGTCGAGGCCGTCGGTGGAGCGCGCCATCCGCGCGAGCCGGGCCAGGACCGATGGGTACACCCCGAAGGTGCCACCGCCGCGGCGGACGGCGACACCGTCGACCACCGTCCGCGCCGCGGCGCCCGGGGGGCGGGACGTGAGCAGTGTGACGCGGACACCGGCCGCGGCGAAACGCTCGGCGATCGAGTGACAGAACAGCTCGGCGCCGCCGGCCTGTGGGTGGGCGCTGTCCCGCCAGTTGAGAAAGACCAGGTGCCGGCCTGCCAGCGCCCGGACGGGCCGCGGTGTGGCTGTCGTCACCAGTTGACTCCCGTCGCCTGTTCTGTCATCGCCTGTTCTGCGCGTCCTTGGCCGAGAAAGCTACTCATGGCCCGGGGAGCCCGCGGCGTCGGTACCGGGGGCCGTGCCGTCCGGTCGCCGTCCCGCGGCGGTCCGGCGGCCGTTCGGCCGCTGTCCGACCGGTTTCCGGTCTCGCGCTGACCGCCCAGTTCTCTACCAGACCTTCGGGCCTACACCGGACACCGCTTGTACACCCGGCCTTGCCGAGGCCGTACGATTGCGGCAAATCCTGTCATGATGACCAGTGACCTGTCTCACGCCCGGTGGGGGAGAGCCGGGCGGCCGCCGCCGACCGAGACCGGGAGTGACCCATGGTGTTGCGTGCTCGGGCGACCATCGCCGGAATGATCGCGGGCCCCGCGGTCCTCGCGGTCGCCGGTGCACTCGCCAACGGCCTCAACCTGCTGATGAACCTGGCGCTGGCGCGGACTCTTGACCCAGCAGCCTACGGGGCGGTAGTAGTCCAGGTCAGCATCTTCATGGTGCTCTCGGTGGCCGGCAACGCGCTGCTCATCGCGGTCGTGCAGAAGGAGACGAACGCCGACGGCGACACCCGGCGCGATCAGTGGGCCTGGATCCGTCACCTGCGCCGCCGGTGCCTGTTCGGTGTCTTCGTCGCCACGGTGCTGGCGCTGCTGATCTGTCGGCCGGTGGCCGCACTGCTGGCCTACGCGCACCCCCTGGCCGTCGCGGAGGCCGTCATCGGGGCGGCGGTGTGGACGCTGCTGTGCATCGAGCGCGGGGTGCTCCAGGCACGGGGGGCCTACCGTCGCCTCGCGGGCAACTTCATCGTCGAGGCGACGGCTCGCGCCGGTCTCGTCGTCGCGTTCGTCGCCGCCGGGCTCGGCGTGAACGGCGCCGGGCTCGGGCTGGTACTGGGCGTCGCGCTGGGCACCGACCACGCCCGCAAGGGCCTGGCGAAGGTGCCGCGGGCGATGGCGGTCTCGCTGCGGGCCGCCCGGTTGGCCGCGCTCGCCACCACCGGGCCGCTGACGATCCCGTCGGCGCAGATCGTCCGGCGGCCGGGGCTGCTCGCGAGCACCTGGTTGGCACTCGGCGCGCTGGTCCCGCTGGCCCTGCTGCAGAACATGGACGTCGTCATCGTCGGGTGGCTGGACCACGACGGCGCCGGCGCCTACGCGGCCATCGCCACCGCCTGCAAGGTGCCGGTGTTCATCGGCCTCGCCGTGGCGAACTTCCTGCTGCCCGAGGCGGCCCGTCGCCGGGCCGAGGGCCGCGGCGCCACCGCCGCGCTCACCGTGGCGTGCGCGCTCGTCGTCGCTCCGGGCCTCGCACTCGCCGCCCTCGGCACGGTCGCGGCGAAGCCCCTGCTGTCGCTCGTGTTCGGCCCGGACCTCACCGGCGCCGCCTCCTCGCTGTCGATCCTCGCGCTCGGTATGACCTTCCTCGCTGTGACCCTGATGTTCGCCACCTACCTGCTGGGCTCCTCCCAACGCCGGGTGATTGTGGTCCTCGCGGTCTGCGCGGGTGTCTCCGCGGGTGCGATCGGGCTGGCCGGCGGCGACGCGATGCGCACCGCGGTAGTGGTGCTCGTCTGCCAGGTCGTCACCACCCTCGCGGCGGGAGCGCTGGTGCATTCCCTGCACCGCGCCGACGCCCGTGCGGCGTCCCCCGCCGCCGGGTCCGCGGCCTCCGCGGCCTCCGCGGCCTCCGGGGCCTCCGGGGCCGCCGCGGCTCCGTTGTCGCTGCCGTCGGGATCATCAGGGTTCCCGCGGCCTCCGCTGTCCCCGCCGCAGCCGAAGCCGCCGTGGGCGTCCGGGACAGCGGGGGAGGGGGCCAGCGTCCCGGGCTCGGGCCAGATTCCGTCCGCTCCCGGGACCGGGGAGGCGCGACCCGCCAGTGTCTGGTGACGGCAGCGCGGAGAAGCGCCGCCTCTGTTCATTAGTAACCGCGACATAGCTGGGCATCGCGGTAGCAGAGTCAGAACCGATCGACCCTCGCACCGACCCTCCAGGCTGGCCGCGGCCGGAGCCGAGCACGGCCCGCTGTCGCCGTGGAGGGCCGTCCGAACGGAGTACACGTGGCGTTGATCAGTCCCCGCTTCGCTCCTGTCCGCGCGCTCGCGGGCGCCCGGGTCTGATGCCCGACTCAGCGGGCGTCGACCCGGACACGATGAGGGTCCTGGGCCCGGGCGGCCCGTCTCAGCCCCCGCCGCCGGCCTGGGGCGACCCGCTGGCGGATCGGGATGGCCGTCGTGTGGGCTCCGACGACCGGCCGCCGCGGCCGGAGCGCCGGTCCGGCGGTCCTGGTGCCCGGTCCAGGAGGGGCGGTGCTCGGGCGCAGGAGTCCGGTGGACGGGTACCGGAGGCCGGTGGGGGGCTGTTCACCCGGCGGCGTCTGATCACCGGGGTGGCCGGGCTCGGCGCTCTCACCGCCGGTGGCGCCGCAGCGTGGCGCCTCGCCGGCGACGACCCCGGCAGCCAGCCCTGGTGGCCGTCGGAGACGGACGCACCGGGACTGGCGGACGGCGCCGCGTCCGCCCCGTCCATGTCGTCGCGGAAGATTCCCAAGGGGATGCTGGCGATCTTCGGCGCGCCGGGCAGCTTTGGCGGGCTGGACGGCTCGTCCCCGACCACGGTGATCGAGGTTCCGGGCTGGGGGTTCGGGCCCGGCCAGGCGGCCTACATGTCGGCGGTCGCCGCCGACGGGACGGTCCTCATGGCCACCACCCCGTTCACCGACGACCAGTCGAAGCTCACCGGCACCGGCATGGAGCTGGGGGTGTTCGAGCCGGACGAGCACCGGTTCGCCCGGCTGGTCATTCCGTCGACCACCGGGCGGCAGACCCAGCCGTCCAGCAACCCGCTGCTCTCCGGCATCGGCGGCGGCGACATCTCGGACGTCCTCGTCGTACCTGCCCCGGCGGGGGAGCGGGGCGAGCGGGCCGTCTTCGTCTCGCTGATGCCGTACTACTCCTGGGACGTCCGCACCTACGGGCAGCTGCCCGCGTTCGGGCGGCTGCGTCGCGACGACTCGGACGATGCCTGGCACTACGAACCCCGCTTCTCCCACACCGGTGACTCGCTGGCCGCCGGCATGGAGCCCCGGGCCGCGGCCACCGCCTTTCCTGTCGGCGTGAACGGGCAGCCGCGATCGGCGCGTGGGCCGACGTCCATCGCCCGGCTGCCCCGCAGCGGTCACCTGGTGGTCGCCCAGTACCTGGGCACCGGGCAGGGCGGCACCGACAACGGTGCGCTCATGGTGCTCGACCTGGAGGGGAAGGTCCGGGCGTTCTGGCAGTACCCGCAGGTGCGGCCGCTGGGCATACAGCTGGTGGTGAACCCGCGTGAGGTGGCCGCCGACCCGACCAGCGAACCCGACGACGAGCGGTTCGTCCTCATCTGCGACACCCGGGACACGGGCTACCGCACACAGCCGTTCCCGATTCAGGAGTTCTCCTACCAGGCCTCGACCGGACGGATCACGCCGAAGAGCACAGCCGTGCGCGCCGTGCAGGACCGGTCCCGGATGGAGAGTGCCGCCTTCGGCGCCGACGGCACCCTCTACGTCGCCCGGACGAAGGCCGACGGCCTGCGCGCGGACACCCTCGCCGTCTATCCGAAACTTGGCCGGGAGCGGGGCCTCGTCACCCGCACCCCGGCCACCGGCAACTGGCCCGTCGACACCTGGGGGGCCGAGAACCGGCCGGACTTCCTCGTCCCCGGCACCGACCGTGGCGGGCTCGTACGCAGCCTGACCATCGACCCCGAGACCGGAGCGGTCCTGCTGGCCGGCCTGAACGGCCTGGTCACAGCGGTGCGACCCGCAGGGAGCGGGGCCCGCATGACGTTCCGCACGCTCGAGCCGCTCGACGTGGGCCTCGACCGCCTGCGCGGCCCGGCGACCCGTTACGTCGGCCTGCGCCGCGGTGCGATCGACGCCCGTCGGCGCATCCTGTGGCTGCCCGTGAACCAGCTGGTGCTGGACGGCATCCCCTGGCCCTACCCGCCGTTCAAGCTCGACCAGTGGCTGCTGCGGGTGAACCTGGACGTCCTGTTGGAGGACTGAGCCGCGCAGCAGGCGGTGGCGCCCCGGTCAGGCGGTGACGTCGCGGCGGCGGAACAGTACTGCCGTGAGCAGCGCGGACACCCCGCAGAAGGCCAGCACCCGCAGGCCGGCGTCCGCCCACGGGGTGGTGTGGCCCGTTCCGCCGACGGCCATGATCTCCATCAGGTGGGCGGGCAGCCAACCGCCGGCCGGATCGTAGATCCGCCCGACCAGCATCTCCACCGGTAGGGCGTAGGCGAGCCCGACGGCGATCGCCGCGGCCGGCGAGCGCAGCACCACGGCGGCCAGCGCGCCGACGACGGCGTACCCCAGGGACCCGAGTGACACATTGACCAGGCTCCGGCCGATGGTCGCCATTCCCGCCCAGGACCGCCACTGGTCCGTCGGAACGCCCTTCACCGGCGCCAGCGCGAACGACAGCGACACCGCGACGAACGCTGCCACGGCGACCACCAGCACCACGAAGAGTGCCAATGCCAGTGCCTTGCCGCCCAGCAGGCGCAGCCGGTGCGGCTGCGCGATCAGCTGGGTCCGCAGCGTCCCGCGGGAGTACTCGCCGGCGAGCGCCGCGGCCGTCACCGACAGGGCGACGACGCCCAGCAGGATCGTGACGGATTCCAGGCCCTCGGCGATTCCCGCCGGCACGGCGAGCATGGAGACCGTCACCGGGTCACCGTCGAAGTCGGTGCGGCCCGCCGAGAAGATCGTCAGCACTGCCCCCAGTGCAGCCACGGCGGAGACCGCAGCCAGTGTGCCGACGAGAAAGCGCCGGCGCAGCAACGGGACCCATTCAGCCCGGAATGCGTTGATCATGTGGCACCGCCTCGCATGGTCAGGTCGCCGTCGACATCTCCGGTCGCTTTCAGAAACGTCTCCTCCAGGTTCGGTCGATGGGTCCGGATCGACCGGAGGGTGATGCCGGCCCGCATCGCCAGCCGGTTGATGTCCGCCGCCAGCCCACCGGGGGCGTGCGCCACCACGACCGGATGCCGTTCGACCAACGTGGGAACGGAACGGGCCTCGTCCGTCATCTCGATCTCGATGCGCAGCCCGGCGGAACCAAGAATGCCCGCCAGCCGGACTGCGTCGTCATCGCGTTCGGGCACCATCAGAATGCGCGGGTCCTCTGCCGCCAGCAGGTCGGCGACATGCCCCTGGAAGAGCATCCGACCACTGCGGATCATCACCAGGTGATCGCAGATCTGCTCCACCTCGGACAGCAGATGGCTGGAGACGAAGATGGTCATGCCGGTCCCGGCGATATCCCGCAGCAGGGTGCGGATCTCCCGGATGCCGGCCGGGTCGAGCCCGTTCGTCGGCTCGTCCAGGATCAGCAGTCTCGGGCGCGGCAGCAGCGCGGCGGCGATACCGAGCCGCTGCTTCATGCCCAGCGAGTACGACCCGAACCGGTCGTCCGCGCGGCTGGTCAGCCCGACCTGGTGCAGAACCTCGTCGATCCGCTCCCACCGGGCGCGCCGGCCCCGCTGGCTGCGGCGCGCGCCGCTGGCGCGGGTGCCCACCCCGCGCAACAGCGCGAGCTGCTCCAGGTTGCGCCGCGCGGACAGGCCCGGATGGAACGTGGGCCCCTCGATCATCGCGCCGGTGCGGCCCAGGTACCGGTCGGGCGTGCTCACCGGCTCCCCGAGCACCCGGGCACTGCCCGCACTCGGGCGGACCAGCCCGAGCAGCATGCGCAGCGTCGTCGACTTGCCCGCGCCGTTCGGCCCGACGAACCCGGAGAGCGCCCCCGCCGGGATCAGCAGGTCCAGCTGGTCGACCACGCGTCGCTGCCCGTACTGCTTGGTCAGCCCACGCGTCCACACCGCCGCGTCGGAGGGCGCGGGTGCCGACCCGCCCGGTCGCCGCCGGATCCCGGGCCGGGTGCCCGGCCGGCTGCCGGCCCGGGACTGGCGCGGAGCGGTCTGCGGCACCGAGCTCGCGCTGCCCGGCAGATCACCGGCCGCCGGGGCGGCAGGCAGGACGGGCCCGGCATGGCCGTGGCCGTGGCCCTGGGCGTGGCCGTGGCCCTGGGCGTGGCTGTGGCCCTGGGCGTGGCTGGCGTCTGTCACCGGATCGGCAGGGGCGTGCCGGTGCTGCGCCGGCATCGCGGGGATACCTGACGTCATGGCCTGGCCGTCGCGGTCGTGAGCATCGTCGGAATGGTCTCCTTCGCTTGATGTCTGGCCGCTCGTGGGCTCCGGCGATGCGACGCCGGCGTTCTCCGCCCGGGCTGGCAGGAATTGAGATGGCGCAGCTGGTCTCGCCATCGGCTAACCACGGCAGTCGCCGGTGCGGAAAGAAGCTCTGCGCCGGAGAGTGACCGGCGCGGCGCGAACCTCATCGACAGGCCGGGTTCAGGGGTGCCTTTGTGTGGCCCTCGGATCGTGGAACGAACGCACGGTAGCCGAATGTTCCGGACGGTGTCCTGCCGGGCGAGCCGCAATGCGCAGGGCCGCTCGCGCGGGTGCGCGGTATTGAACGGACATACCTCGAAAAAGCGGGGTGGCCGAGCGGCCTGGTTAAGGGACGTCGCCCCGTTTCGGCCCGGTCTGTTCGGGGTCTTTCCGTGGCTGGCTTTGCCTGCGTAGCCCTGCGCTCTGCGTTAGTACCAGGCCGGCCGGAGATTCCGGGCCGGTCACGGGTGTGGCTCACCCGACATCACGGGGCTGTGGTTTTCCGGCGATGCCGTTCGGGTATCTCAGCGCGACCTCGGTATGCCCGGGTCGCGTCCCGCGGCGGGCAGTGGTCGGCGGGGGGCGCCCCATGCTTTGGTTCGTGCTCACTTCACTCGCGGTCGGGCTTCCGGTGGCGGTGGCGGCCCGCGCGCTCCTTCCCGGGCGCCGGCCGCTGACTCTCGGGACAGCCGCTGTCCTGGGCGTGCTCGGCGCTCTCGCCGGTGCGGCGGTCGGGCGGCTGCTCGGCGACGCGGATCCGACCGCGCACCCGCTGCGGCGGGAGCTGGCGGGTCCCCTCCTGGGCGCCGCGCTCGCGGTGCTCGCCGGCTGGGGCGTGCGGGCGCGGACCTACCGCAGCGGCCCGCGACCCGTGCGGCCACGCCCGTGGGCCGAACCGTTCCCGGACCTTCCGGTCTCCGTGAGCCGGCCTGCTGACGGCCGGCCTGGTGAGGGCCGGCCTGGTGAGGGCCAGCCGGACGACGGCCAGCCCGGTGAGAGCGGGCCTGCTGCGGGCCAGCCTGGCGGCCGGCGGCCGGCTGGCGCCCCGGCAGGCCCCATCCGGCCGTAGCCCTGCGGTGCGCGCTCCGGAGCGCGGCCGGGCCCGGCATGAGCACCTTCGGGGCAGCGGCGCCAGATGGCCGGGTCGTGCGGAGGTGTTTCGGGCATGGTGGCCGCACCGCTGTGCCGGTTCGGGGTGGGAACAGAATCGCTGGTGGCGGGCCCGGCCCGGCAGATCGCCCTCCGGCCGGCCGATGGCGGGGTGTCATTCCACCTGGACGACAATGTCCCGTAGGGACAGTGAGTCTGCTGTGGTCGTGGTGATGTGCGCGGCAGCGCGCCGGAGGGAGACCCGTGGGGGAGTCGGCGGGCCTGCGCAGCGGCATCCGCGTGCTTGTCGCCGTCTCGACGCTCGCGGTCGCCGTGATGCTCGCGCTCGCGATCGTGGCCGCGCTCCGGGCCAGCGACGCGACCGCCGAGCGCGGTGAGCGCCTCGACCCGGCGGCGACGACCACGGCGCTGCTCCTTGCGGACTTCGTCGATCAGGAGAGCGCTGTCCGCGGCTACCTGATCACCGAGCAGCCGAACGTCCTCGGCCCGTACAGCGAATCCGACCGGACCATCTCGCAGCAGATGAACCGCCTGCAACAGCTGCTGGCGGACTTTCCCGACCTGCTGAGGGACACCGCCGCGGTCGGGACGGCCTACCAGGCCTGGCGCAGCGACGTCGCGGAGCCGGAGGTCGCCGCGATGGAGGCCGGCGACGTGCGGGGCGCGCGGGAGATCGAGAAGTCCAGCGGTCGGGTGCGGTTCAACGAGCTGCGCGGCCGGGTGGCGGACCTCGGGATGGCGATCGCCGCCGAGCAGACGGCGGCGTCCGGGCGGCTGGAGAGCGCCGCCGTCCTGCTCCTCAGCTCGCTGGCGAGCGCTGCGGTTGTGATCCTCGCTGTGGTCTTCACGGTGATGAACGTGCTGCGTCGCTGGCTGCTGCGGCCGATCGACGCGCTCCGGCGGGCCGTGAACGCGGTGGCCGCCGGGCGCTACGACACCCGGATCCCGGCGGTCGGGCCGTCCGAGATCGTCGAGCTCGGTGGGAACATCGAGGCGATGCGCGCCCAGCTCGTCCAGCTGGTGCGGCAGAACGAGCGGTCGTGGGAGGCCCTGGCGCAGGAGGGGCCCGCGGTGATGGCCCTGCGGGACGCGCTCACCCCGTCCGTCCTGCGCGCACCGGGCCTGCTGCTCCGCGGGCGGGTGGACCCGGCGCGCGGCGAGCTCGCGGGCGACTGGTACGACTCCTTCCAGCTGCCTGACGGGCGGGTCGGCATCGTCGTCGGCGACGTCTCCGGCCACGGTGCGGTCGCCGGGGTCTTCGCGTTGCGTCTCAAGCAGCTGCTGGACGCAGCACTCACCCGTGGTGCCGATCCCGGCCAGGCGGTCGAGTGGGTTGTCAGCAGTCTCGGTGAGACGGACGAGATGTTCGCCACCGCCGTCGTGGCGGTGGTCGACCCGACCAACGGCGAGGTCCGCATCGCCAACGCCGGCCATCCCGACGTCCTGCTGCTGCGGCGCACGGCCACGCAACGCGCGCTCGGAACCGGCAGCCACGCCGGAGATCACACCGGAGGCCACGCCGTCCTGACCACCGTGCCGCCGGAGCGGGAAGCGGCCGCGGCGACCATGGCCGGCGCTGCTGGCACCGCGGGTGCTGTGAGCGCCGCGGGTGCTGTGGGTGCCGCGAGCACGACTGCCCGGGCCGGGGCGGGCGCGGCCGTGGACGCCGTCCAGCCTGCCACCGGTGCGGGGTCGGGGGGCGGCCGGCGCACCGAGGTGACCCTGCTGGCCTCCACCGGGCCGATGATGTCGAGCCTGGTCGCCGCCGACGGGGCGTGGCGGACCGACACCCTGTGCCTCGAGCCGGGGGACGTCCTGTTCGTCTACACCGACGGCCTGGTGGAGGCCCGCGACGACGACAACCAGCAGTTCGGCGTCGACAGCCTGGTCGCCGAGCTGCTGCGGGACGCGCACCGCGGCCCGACCGAGCTCCTGGACGACGCGTTCGAGGTGGTCCGCCGGCACGCCTCGGGCCGCCCGAGTGACGACCGCACCGCGATCGTCATCGCCCGCACGAGTCGCTGAGGCAAAGCAGCGCAAACCGGGCAACTGGCACTCTCGGCGGAGCGATGGTGCGGCCGATGCGTCACGGAATCTTCGTCGGGTACATGTCCACCATGACTGACGAGTCCGGTTCCGCGCTCAAGGGCGCGACCGCCCCCGAGCAGGGCGGTACCAGCGTGCGGGACGAGCCTTCCGGCACGCGGCGCTTCCGCTCCCCGCGGTCGCGCTTCAGCCCGGTCCGCCTGATCGCCTACGTCGTGCTGGCCGTTCTCGTGCTGTCGGGCCTCGCCCTCATCACCGGATGGCGGCCCTCGATCCCCAACCCGTTCGAGGAGCGGACCATCGACCGCAGCTCACCCGTCGTGCTGCGGTCGCTGGAGGATCTCAGTGAGTACCACGCGGGCAGCGCCCACATGGAGGTCGTCGTGGACCTCGAGGACGACAGCCGCTGGATCCCCTCCGCGCTGCGCGGCGAACGCACCCTGTTCGTCGGTGTCGGCAGCATCGACGCCGTCGTGGACTTCGGCGCGCTCGGCGACAACGCCGTGAGTGTCTCGGAGGACCGGCGCTCGGTGACCATCACGCTGCCCGCGCCGACCCTGTCGGACCCGAACCTCGACCTGGACAGGAGCTACGTGGTGGCCCGCCAGCGCGGCGCCCTGGACCGCGTCGGCGGCCTCTTCGGGGGGCAGGGGAACGACTCCGAGCTCTACCGGACGGCCGCCGGCAGGATCGCCGAGGCGGCCCAGGCTGACGGGCAGGTGCTCGAACTCGCCAGGACGAACACGACAGCCATGCTGCGCGGGCTTCTCGGTGCACTCGGCTTCACCGACGTCACGGTCAACTACGCGCCGGACCCGCGCTGACGGCCAGGACCGCCAGGACTTCGCCTCGTGGTGGCCACCGGCGCGGAGGCGCGCCGACGGCTCACGCCGGGCGGTGACCGCCGGGGCGGAGCGGTGACCGCCGGAGCAGACCGGTGACCGCAGCGTCGCCGTCGCACCGGCACTTCCGGGGCAACGGGTGAAGGCCCCGCCAGGAACGACCTCCTGGCGGGGCCTTCGCGTATCCATGCAGGTCACGGCACCTGTCCCGGCCCGGTGTCGAGGATTCGCCCGACCGAGCTCCCGTCCCGCGGAGCCGGCGGCGTGGCGTTTCTCACCGCGGTGTGAGGTTTGCCGGACGTCCACGCCGTAACGCGGATGACCCTGGCGTCCCCGCGGCCGCGTGTCGCCTGGCCGGGGCGGTTGCAGGCCGTGTCTGCGATCGCGAAGCGGCGTCAGGGCGAAGCATGGTTCAGTGCGAGGCAGGCATGCATCTTGCTTAGTCCTCTTGCCTTCATAAGGTTGAGTCTCCTAGACTCATGAACTGTTCGGGCGGGCCGGTAGGGCCGAGACAACGAGAGGCTTCACAGCGAAGGCACCGCCCAGAGGGGAGTCACACGACAATGAGCACCTACCTGTGGGACCCGTTCGCCGCGTTCGAGCGCATGGACCGCGAGTTCAACGAGATCGTCCGGCGCTCGTGGGGCTCGCGGGAACACTCGGTGCGTCCGCTGCGCGCCACGCCCCGGCCGCAGAACGTCGTGCCCTCCGCCGATGTCCTGGTGGCGGGTGACGACGTCCTGATCAATCTGGAGCTGCCGGGGGTCGACGTCGAGAAGGACGTCACGGTGGAGATCGACCGCGGCGCTCTCGTCGTCCGCGGCGAGCGCGCGTCAGCGCACGAGGAGACGGTGAACGGGCGCGTCCACCGGGAGCGGTGGCACGGATCGTTCCGCCGGGAGTTCGCGCTGCCGGAGAACGTCGACGCGACAGCAATCAGTGCCCGCTATGACCGCGGTGTGCTGACCGTGCGGCTGGCCGGTGCGGCTGCGGCGCCGCGCAGCACCCGGATTCCCGTCAACGGAGCGGCCCCGGCCACGGCGCTGCCGGCGACAGCGGATGAGCCGGCGACCGACGCCGCCCCCGCGCCCCAGGCCGGGGCTTCGCGGTCCGGCGCAGAGCTCACCGGCAGCGGGGAGCACGCCGCCTCCTGACCCGGCGGGCCGGGCGCGGCCCGGTGACCCGCACCCGCGGGTTCGGTGAAAGTACCCGCGGGTGGGGTCCCGCCCAGGCACCGCTGGTGCCCTGGGCGGGACCCCACCCCACCCGCCGGCCTGGTCACCCGCCTGGCAAAGGCCCGTCAGGCGCCGGCGCCGGCGCCGCGGCGGTTGCCGCTCCCTGCGCGGGAGGAACCACCTCGGGACCCGGTGCCACGGGCCGACGGCGGTGGCACCATCGGCCCGATATCGCCGTCGGGTGCCTCGTCCAGATCGACCACGACCGGGGCGTGGTCGCTCGTGCCGGTGCCCTTGCGGGCCGCCCGGTCAACCCAGACGGCACGCGCGCGGGTCGCGACATCGGTCGTGGCCAGCGCCAGATCGATCCGCATCCCGTAGTTCTTGGGGAAGCAGAGCTGGCGGTAGTCCCAGTAGGTGTAGACCGTCTCCGCCGGCCACCGCGCGCGCATCAGGTCGACCAGACCCACGTCGTGCAGCGCGCCGAGGGCGGCACGCTCCGGCTCGGTCACGTGCGTCGCGCCGTCGAAGGCGGCGATGTCCCACACGTCGGCGTCGGTCGGGGCGATGTTGAAATCGCCGAGTGTCATCACCGGGCCCGCGGGTGCCAGTGCGTGCACCACCTCACGCAGCGCGGCCAGCCATGTCAGCTTGTAGGCGTAGTGCGGGTCGTCGACGGTGCGCCCGTTGGGCACGTACAGCGACCAGACCCGGATGCCCCCGCAGGTCGCCGCGATCGCCCGCGGCTCGGGCTCCGGGAAGCCCGGATCGCCGGGCAGCCCACGCTGCACGTCCTCCAGCCCGGCGCGGGACAGGATCGCCACGCCGTTCCACCGACCGTCGCCGTGATGGGCGACCCGATAGCCGCGGCGGAACAGGTCCTCGTCGAAGAGCTCCAGGAACGCGTCGTCCGACAGCTTGGTCTCCTGCAGGCAGAGCACGTCAGGACTCGCCCGGTCGAGCCATTCGATCAGGCGGGCCTGCCGGGCCTTGGCCGAGTTGATGTTCCAGGTCGCGATCCGCACACCGTCAGACGGTAGTCCTCACCTACGACGAATCCCCGCACGGACCGGTGCGTGACATCCTCGGAGTCATGAGGCGGATGTCCGCTCCCACGGGGAGCAAGCTGATCGGCAGACCGAGATTCGCCGTCGCCATGGCGTTCGCGGCAGGCGCAGCCGGTCTCACCGGCTGCGACCAGGTCTCCGAGGAGACCCGCGCCGCCGGGGGGACAGTCCTGTGCTCGCAGATCAGGGTCGAGCCGAGTGAGATCCAGCAGAATCCCGACTCGGCCCGCCTGGTGGCGCTGCTCGTCCGGGATCTCGCTCCCGAGCAGAACATCAAGGATCTCGCCGGCCGGGTCGCCGAGGACCCGACGGCGCTCAGCCCGCGTGCGCAGCTCGCCGACTGGGTGGCGGACCGCTGCGGGGGTGCGGTTGGCGGCGGTGGTGCCGGCAGCGGCGGTGGTGCCGGCGATGGCGGTGCTGGCGATGGTGGCGGCGGCGAGGACCAGGAGGCGGGTGACGACGACGGCGGGCAGGGCGGCGACTGAGGCCCCGGCCGGAGCCGGGCGTCCGTACGTCCTGCTGAGCTGCGCGATGTCGCTCGACGGGCGCATCGACGACTGCTCGCCGGACCGCCTCGTCCTGTCCAGCCCGGCGGATCTCGACCGCGTGGACGAGGTCCGCGCCGGCTGCGACGCGATCCTGGTCGGTGCGCGGACCGTCCGGCGGGACAACCCCGGCCTGGCCGTCCGCTCGGCGGACCGGCGCGCGGCCCGGCTGGCAGCGGGGCGGCCGCCGACACCGCTGCGCGCCGTCCTGACCGGGCAGGGAGCTCTCGATCCGGCGGCGCGCTTCTTCCTGGACGGCGCGGAACGGATCGTCTACCGCGCCCGCCCGGCGCAGGTGCAGGCACCACCTGCGCTGCCAGCACCTGGCGTCGCTGCCACGCTGGTCGACCTCGTCGACCCGGTCGTGGAGAGCCTCCTGCGGGACCTGCACGGCCGGGGCGTGCGGCGGCTGCTCGTGGAAGGCGGCACGACCCTCCACACGGCGTTCCTCACCGCCGGTCTGGTCGACGAACTACACCTCGTGGTGGCACCGTTCTTCGTCGGTGACGCGGCGGCACCCACATTCGTGGGGCCCGGTTCCTTTCCTTTCGACGCGGCGCACCGGCTGCGTCTCGCCGAGGTCCGTCAGCTCGGCGACGTGGTTCTCCTGCGTTATCGGATGTCGTGATCGTCGCCGCGGCGGCGTGACCGCCGCGGCGTGCTGTGGTGACGGTCGCCGAACGGCGGGACGTCCACCCGTTTTGTCGCCCTCCGGGCGGGCAGGCGCTGTATGGGCAATGTGCCCAGTACAGCATTGCCGAGGAGGGAACGTGTCCGTTAACAGCGTGGCCCGGGCGGGCCACACGGCCGCGTCCGCGGGCGGGTCCGCAGCCCACCGAACCCGGAACAGCCGTGCGGTCGACGTCACCGCACGGCTCGGTTTCGCCGCCCGCGGGCTCGTCTACGTGCTGATCGGTGTCATTGCCGTTCAGATCGCCGTCGGCGGCTCGGGCGAGCAGGCGAACCGGCCGGGCGCGCTGCGCGAGATCGCGGACAAGCCGTTCGGTACGGCGCTCCTGGTTCTGGTCGCCGTCGGCTTCGCCGGCTATGCGCTGTGGCGGCTGCTGGAGGGAGCGGTCGGGCACCGTGACGAAAGCGACGAGAAGAAGCGCACAGCGCAGCGGGTGGTGTCGTTTCTGCGGGGCGTGATCTATCTGGCCATCACCGGCAGCACCATTGCCTTCCTCGCCTCGGGCGGTTCTGATTCCGGCGCGGGTGGTTCCGGCGAGCCCGCGCCGTACACCGCGCGGGTGATGGACCACACCGGCGGGCGTTGGCTGGTGGGCGCCGTCGGTCTGGTTGTCGTCGGCGTCGGCATCGGCATGTTGGTGAAGGGCGTGACGACGAAGTTCGAGGAGAAGCTGAAGCGCGGCGAGATGAGCCAGACGGTGCTCCGCGTGGCCCGTGTGATCGGCCGGGTGGGATACGTCGCTCGCGGGATCGTCTTCGGGCTCGCCGGTGTCTTCGTGGTCAAGGCGGCGATCGACTTCGATCCCAACGAGGCCAAGGGCTTCGACGGCACGCTGCGGACCATCGCCGACCAGACCTACGGCCAGGTGCTGCTGGTGTGCGCCGCCGTCGGCCTCGTCCTGTTCGGTGCCTACTCCTTTGTCGAGGCCCGCTACCGGCGCCTCTGACGCGGCCGCGGGCTCCGGCCTCCGATCCCGCCGGCCCTCGTGGTGGCCCTTTCACCCGGTCGCCTTCCGGACAAGTCCCGGTTCGGTGGAGAATCCCTGTGATCGGGTAGGCGGAAGCAGACACAGCGGGCAGGCCAGAGGAGTTGCAGGTGGACCGGACCACGCTGAGCGTGATCACCCCGGCGGGTCAGACGACGCTGACGGGCGACGCGCCATGCGTGGTCGGCCGCGGCCGAACGTCGGACATCGTCGTCAACGACGGTCGGGTCTCCCGCAGCCACCTGGTGCTGGAGCCGGTCGCCGGCGGCTGGCAGGTGCGGGACACCAGCGCCAACGGCCTGTGGCAGGAAGGCCGCCGGATGGGCGACACCACCCCCATCTCGGCGGAGCTGCGGTTCCGGCTCGGAGCCGCGGACGGTCCCGAGGTGGTCCTCACCCCCGCGGTGACGGTCAGCCCCGGCAGCGCCCCGCCAGCCCGGTCCGGCCCACCGCCGGGCGCCGCGTGGCCGGGCGGCGTGCCCGCCCCGGCCCAGGCGCCACCGCCCGGTCAGCCCGGTCAGCCCGGTTGGCCGGGTCAGTTCGGTCAGCCAGGTCAGGCGTGGCAGCCCGGTCAGGCCGGTCCCGCGGGTCCCGTACCGTCCGCGAGCCCGGCGCCCTACCCCGGCGCGGTTCCGGCCGCGGGTGGCGGTCGGGGGCAGACGGTGGCAGCAGGGCGGGTCCCGCCGGCAGCGCCCGCCGCTCCGGTCGGCCCGCCGGCCCCGATGCCGGGGCAGGCGCCGCCCGGGCCCGTGGCGGGCGGGAGCCCGTCCGGTACCGTGGGGGCTGGGCCGCCTCGTACCGGCTCACTGCCGATCGAGCCCCAGACCGCGCAGAGCGCGATCGTGCACGCCCGGCGCCGGGTGTACCCGCTGCGGGCCGGCACGATCCGGCTCGGGCGTTCCCGCGGCAACGACGTTCCTGTCGCCGACCTGCTTGCCTCCCGGCACCACGCCGAGCTGCTGATCAGCCAGTCCGGTGTCGAGATCGTCGACCTCGGCTCGGCCAACGGAACCTTCCTCAACGGCCAGCGGATCGGGCGCGCCCCGGTCGGCCAGCGTGACGTCATCGCCATCGGCCATCACCTCTACCAGCTCGAGGGCGACTCGCTGGTCGAGTACCTCGACTCCGGGGACGTCGCGTTCGAGGTGCAGGGCGTCTCCGTCTTCGCCGGCCCCAAGCAGCTCATGCACGACATGACCTTCCGACTGCCCGGCCGGTCGCTGCTGGGCGTGGTCGGCCCCAGCGGCGCCGGCAAGTCGACCCTGCTCAACGCACTGACCGGCTTCCGCCCCGCGGATGTCGGCTCGGTGCGCTACGCCGGTCGTGACCTGTACGCCGAGTACGACGAGCTGCGCCGCCGCATCGGGTACGTCCCGCAGGCCGACCCGCTGCACGCCCAGCTCACGGTGCGGGAGGCGCTGGAGTACGGGGCGGAGCTGCGGTTCCCGGCGGACACCACCGCCCCTGAGCGGCGGGCCCGGGTCGAGGAGGTCATCGGCGAGCTCGGGCTGACCGCCCATGCGGACACGGCCGTGAGCCGACTCTCCGGCGGGCAGAAGAAGCGGACATCGGTGGCCCTGGAGCTGCTGACCCGCCCGTCCCTGCTGTTCCTCGACGAGCCCACCTCCGGACTCGACCCGGCGAACGACCAGTCGGTGATGGAGACGCTGAAGGGGCTGGCCAAGGGCGGCGGTGCCGGGTCGGCGGACGAGGGCGGCCGCACGGTCATCGTCGTCACGCACAGCGTGCTGTTCCTCGACCTCTGCGACTACATCCTGGTTCTCGCCCCCGGCGGGCATGTCGCGTACTTCGGCCCGGCGGACAGCGCACTGCGCTTCTTCGGCAAGGAGGACTTCCGCGAGTTCGCCGCGGTGTTCCGCGACCTGGAGCGCATCCCCGGCACCGAACTCGCCGCCCGGTTCCGCGCCTCCGAGTACTACGTTCCCTCGGCCATCGTCGCGCCGGTCGTGCGCAAGGCACCCGCCGAGCTGCCCAGCGTGCGCCAGCAGCCGGTCAGCTCCCAGCTCGCGACGCTGACCCGAAGATATCTACGGGTCGTCCTGGCCGACCGCTCCTATCTGCGTCTCATCGCCGCGTTCCCGTTCCTGCTCGGCATCATCCCGCGGGTGATCCCCGCACCGGACGGGCTCGACGCGCTGCCGGACGCACCGAACCCGGACGCGATGAAGGTGCTCGTGGTCCTGGTGCTGTGCGCCTGCTTCATGGGCATGGCGAACTCGGTCCGCGAGATCGTCAAGGAACGGGACATCTACCGCCGAGAACGGACGATCGGCCTGTCCCGCGCCGCCTACCTCGGCTCGAAGATCATTGTGCTGACCGCCATCACCACGGTCCAGTGTGTGGTCTTCACCCTGATCGGGCTGGTCGGGCGGGAACCCGCTGGGGCCTCGGTGCTCGGGACGCCGCTGTTGGAATGTCTGGTCGCGGTGATCGTGGCGGCTCTGGCCTCCATGATGATCGGCCTGCTGGTCTCGACGCTCGTCGACAACGCCGACAAGACGATGCCCGTCCTGGTGCTTGTGACGATGGCGCAGCTCGTGCTTTCCAGCGGGCTGGTTTCGGTCGTCGGGCGTCCGGTGATGGAGCAGATCTCGTGGATCGCGCCGGCCCGCTGGGGCTTCGCCGCGTTGGGATCCACCGCCGACCTGAACGAGGTCTCCAAGCTGGGCAACGAGATTCTGCGGACGGACCCGGCGGACGGCCTGTGGGAGCACAGCGCGGGGATCTGGATCCTCGACGTGTTCATCGGTCTGCTCCTCGCCGGCGCCGCGCTGGCTCTCACCTCCGCGATGCTGCGCCGCATCGACCCGAAGGTGACCAGGTCGGCCGGGCCGCCCGCCCGGCGGTGACAGCGAGCGCCGGGTAGCCGCGCGAGCGGGGTCGCCAGCGCGGCGGTCAGGGCGCGGTCAGGGCGCAGGCCGCGCCGGGCCGCCGAGGCCCTGGCGGCGCAGGAGCTCGGCGGCCTCCTCGCACCAGAACGCGAGCCCGCAGAGCTGGTAGGTCCAGAACCCCTGGGTGAGGGCCGGCCGGTTCTTCTCGAACACGACGTGCCCGGAGACCTGCAGCGCCCAGCTCATCGCGAACAGCGGCAGGCCGGCCCTCGGCCGGGCGACGAGCAGCGGCAGGGATAAGACCACGCCGAGGATACCGAAGAGGTGGGTCGCCCGGATACCCCTGGTGGTGTGCTGGGAGCGGTAGAAGGCCATCTTCTCCGCGAAGGGCGCCGAGGCCGGGGGAGGTGCCGGCTGGGCCGCTGCCGTCGCCGCTCCCGCCCGGCCAGGAGTCGGGCCCGCGCCTGTGTCGACGATCGCCATCCGTGGCTCCTCCGTGTCCCGCGGACCCGTCGCGGACGGCGGATCCGTCCCGGACATCATGGGCCTGCCCGCGCCAGGACTCCAGCCCGTGATGTCCCGACTCAGCCGCGGGCCAGGGGGGCCGCTGGCGGCGACCGGTGACTGCTCTGCCTGTCGGCTGCGGCCGGCGTACCCGGCGACGGTGTCGCGGTCGGTGCGGTCGGTGCGGTTGGCGCTGCCGGTGCGGTCGGTGGGGCGGGCGTGGTCGGGTCCGCGGCCGTGGCCGTGCTGCCCGGTGGGGTGACGAGCGCGCGGAGCATGTCGAGCATCCGGCGTCGCAGGTCGTCGGCCGGTGGCGCCAGCCCCAGCAGGTCGGCCAGCCAGATTCCGTCGGCGGCCATCCGGACGACGGAGGCCGCGACCGGGTCGACCCGGTCCTGGACGAGCCGTTCCTGCCACGTCTCGTACCGCTCCCGTAATCGCTGCAGCTGCCCGGGCTCGGCGATCAGCGCAGCCAGGAAGCCGACCTCCGCGGTCACCTCTCCGGGTGCGGTGGTGCCCTCGGCGCCGACCTCGAGGTAGGCGCGCGCCCGGCTGCCGGGTCGGCCGTCGGCCGTGGCGCGGCCGGTGACCGCGGTGTCGAAGCCGTCATTCCACCGGTCGTGGAGCGCGTCGATGAGCGCCGCCCGGGTGGGGAAGTGGTGCAGCAGCCCGCCCTTGGAGACCGTGGCCTCGCGGGCCACGGCGTCCAGGCTCAACGGCTGGTCGCCGTGACGGGCGAGCACCCGCCAGGCCGCGTCGAGCAGCCGCTGTCGGGTAGCGGCCGGGTCCGAGGCTGGCACGACCGCCATTGTGCCCCACCCGCCAAGCAAACAGCGCTGGCCGTCCGCGACGGCACGAGGGTCGGCCCGGGTTGACCGACCGTCCGGACGGACGGTAGTAGTCGTGGGGACCAACCGGGCAGATGCCCGGACACCCGTCAGATCCGGGCCGAATGCCTGAGCAGGCGGCCCGGGACGGCGCCAACGGGGGCGGCACGGTGATGGGAAGTACGGCGCGGGGATCACCCGCCTCGCTGACACATGGCTCTCTCGGACGTCTCGTCGCGGCGCTGGGTGTCGCCACCCTGCTGCAGTGGAGCGGGGCCTTCGCCATCGCGCCGCTGCTCCCGCTCTACCTGGAGGACCGCGACGTCCCGGCCAGCAGCGTCGGCATCGTCATGGCCGCGTTCTTCGTCGGGTCGCTGCTTTCCCAGTACCCCGCCGGTGTCCTCACCGCGGGTCGGGGGCACCGGCCGGTCCTGGTGGGCGGCCTCGTTCTGTACGCCGTCGGCTGCGTCGGCCTGATCCTCTCCCCGGGGCTGCACACCGACGCCGTGGTGCGGGCGCTGCAGGGGGCCGGCGCCGGCGCCTTCGAGGTCGCGGTCCTCACCGCGGTCGCGGAGACGGTGCCGCCGGGTCTGACCGGACGAGCCGTCAGCGCCGTCTACACGGGCCAGACCGCGGGCATCGCGATCGGCCCGCTGCTGGGTGGCCTCGCCGGCGAACAGCGGATGGACCTGCTCTTCTTCGGCGCCGGGGTGGCCGCGGCGGTGGCCTCCATCCCGGCGCTCGTTCTGCTCCGCCCGGACGGCCACCCGCGGGCCCTCCCGCCACCCGGCCATGACGGTGAGCCGGCGCGCCCGCCGTCGCCGCCTCTCGGCACGCCCTCCTCCTCGCGGGCCTCCGGGGCGCGGCAGTCCGGGCGGACACCGGGCCGGCTCGGCGGCCTGGTGGGTCCGGGCGTCATCGGCCTGCTGTTGGTGGCGGCGGTCAACGGACTGGCGGTCGGGACCTACGAGACCTGCTGGAGCCTCCTGCTGGCCGACCGGGACGTCTCGACCGAGCTGATCGGGCTGAGCTTCACCCTCTTCGCCCTTCCGTACATCGTGTGTGCGATGCCGGCCGGCTGGCTCGCTGATCACAGCGACCGGCGTTGGCTGGTGACCGGTGCGACGGTCGCCACCGGCATCACCGTCGCCAGCTACTCGTTCATCGAGTCCTTCTGGCTCATCGTCATGGTCTGCTGCGCGGAGGCGATCGCGCTGGCGATCAGCTTCCCGTCCGCGCAGTCACTGCTGGCCCAGGAATGCGGTCCGCAGGGCGCCGGCCGGGCGCAGGGCCTGTTCACGACCACGCAGACTGCGTCCACGGCCGTCGCGGCGCTCGCCTCCGGGGCGCTCTACTCGGCGAACGTCCACCTCCCGTTTCTGCTCACCGCGGTCGCGGCGGCAGCGGTCGCGAGTGTGCTGCCCGTGCTGTGGCACCAGGTCCGCGGAGTTTCCGTCGTTCCGACGGACGTCGCCGGTTTCGCGGACAGTGTCCTTCACCGGGATGACGCCGCTGGCGTGGACGACCTCGCCGGCGTGGAAGCCGCCGCCGCGCGAGGCGCGGTGGGGGTCCTCACGGTTGTGCATGCACCCGTCGTTCCGGCGACGACGCCGCCGGGTGTGGGCATGCACCTTCCCGCGGCCCGCTCCCGTTCGGCAGGCCCGGTGCGGGAGGCTGGCGCGGTGCGCTGGCCGTTGCGTCTCCGGCCCGGCACGAAGGGCCGTTACGCTGGCCAGATGCGTGGTAGCGCCAGGAGTGTCCGGACGGTGGGCGGGTCCGCACGGCCGGAGGAGCACCGGTGACCGGCCAGCTCCTGCTCGCCGGAGTGGCGCTCGATCACCCGGTGATGAACGCGGCCGGCACCTGCAAGACCCTGCAGGATGTGGTCGCGCTTGCCCGCAGCTCGGTGGCGGCCGTCGTGGTCGGCTCCATCACCTGGGACGCCCGGGCCGGCAACAGCGGCGAGGTCTACTGGTCCGGCGACGGCTGCTCGCTCAACGCGCTCGGCCTGCCGAACCGCGGGGCGGACTACTACCGCGAGCAGCTCCCCGCCATGGTCGAGGCCGCGCACGCGCACGGCAAACCGCTGGTCGTGAGCGTGGCGGGCTTCGCCGCTGACGAGTACGCCCAGCTCGCCCAGCTCGCCGCCGCGGCGGGTGCGGACCTCGTCGAGCTCAACCTCGCCTGCCCGAACGTCTGGGACGGCGGGACGCAGAAACGTATCGCCTGTTTCGACCCGGGCCAGACCGACGCGATCTGCGCCGCTGTCGAGGGCGCGCTCGCGGCTCCGGCCAGCGGTCGTGAACGTCCCGCTCCGCCATACGGGGTGAAGATCTCGCCGTTCTCCGACCCCGAGGCACTGGCGGAGCTGGCGGCGCTGCTCGGTGGCCGGTCGCAGGGCCCCGGCGGGCCGCGGTTCGTCACGGCGGTCAACACGTTCCCCAACGCGCTCGTCCTCGACGACCGGCGCCGGCCGGTGCTGGACGTCGGACTGGCCGGCCTGAGCGGGGCGGCCCTGCGACCGGTCGGCCTCGGCCAGGTGCGCCAGCTGCGCCGGCTGCTGCCGGGGCAGGTGGATGTCGTCGGGGTGGGCGGTGTCCTGACCGGCCGTGACGTGGTCGACTACCTGGCCGCCGGCGCGCTGGCGGTGCAGAGCGCGACCGCGTTCTGGAACAGGGGAGAGGACCCGACCGTGTTCGGCGACATTCTCAGCGGCTGGATCGACGCGGGCGGCGCGGTGGAGACCGCTGCGCCTTCCGCGGTCTGAACCGGTCGTCCGCCGCGTACCGCAGCCCGGCCGGCAGGCCAGTCGGCCGGTCGGCCGTGGCGATGCCGTCAGCGCCGGTCAGCGCCGGTCAGTGCCGTTCGGGCAGCTCGATGACGACGTTGGTCGCCTTGACCGTGCCGACGGCGAGGACACCCGGTTCGAGGCCGAGCTCGTCCGCGGCCTCCCGGCTCATCAGTGAGACCACCCGGTGCCGGCCGGACTGGATCTCGACCTGGGCCATGACATCGTCACGGCGCACCCTGGTGACGATGCCGGGGAACCGGTTGCGGGCCGAGGCGCCGACGATGGCGGGAGAACTCAGCGGCAGCTCGCCTGCCATGTCGATGGCGAACTGCGCCAGTACGGCTCCTTCGACGGCCTGCCGCCCGGCGCCGTCGCGCACGGTGGGGAGGCGGCCGCCATCCGCCCACCGGCGCACCGTGTCGTCGCTGACGCCGAGCAGCCCGGCGACCTCGCTGATTCTGAAGGTCGACATGCCGGCACCATATCCGCCCGCAACACCACCCGCGTTCCACCGTGTCCGTGGCCGCTCCGCGGGGTCTGCCGTCCTGCGCCCACTGCGGCCTGTCCTGGCTGGTCAACGCGGGTCGGTGACCGTCGATGCGCGGATGTCGTGTGTGAACCGTCCGTGTCCCGTACGGCCCATGCGCGGGACTGTGCGATATCGGCTCGTATCGTGTTCGACGTGGAGGCGGAGCGCGGACGGAGACGTCCCGACTTCCCGGAGTTTGCCCGGGGGGGCCAGTCTGATGCATGAGGATTCGGAAACGCCGGTGACCCAGCAGGTCCACCGGCGACGCTCACCCGGGCAGCTGGAGGAGCAGGTGCTGGGTGTTCTGCACCGTTCTGGCGAGCTCTCGCCCGGTGAGGTGCGTGACCTGTTGCCCGATGTGGCCCGGCTTTCCTACAGCGCCGTGGTCACGACCCTTACCCGGCTTCACACCAAGGGTGTGGTCACGCGGCGCAGGCACGGCCGCGGCTACCTCTACTCGTCACCTGGCGATCCGGCCACCCTGGTCGCCTGGCGAATGAACCGCCTGCTCACCGGGCAGGCCGATCATCGGCGTGCCCTGACCCACTTCATCGCCGCGCTCTCACCGACCGACGAGGCACTCGTTCGTGACCTGCTCGCCTCCGCGCCCGTGGCGCCGGACGGTGGCGTGGTGCCGGGCCGCGGCGGCGAGGGAAGCGGCGCGGCACCCGACTTCGAACAGCACCGGTAAGGACACCTGTGGCCGTCGACCAGCTGCTCGTCTCGCTTGTGCTCGCTCCGGCGGCCGGCGCGGTCGCGTGCCGCATACTTGTCGACCTGCTGCCCCCCAAGGCAGCGGTCCTCGGGTTCACCGCGGCAGCCGGCCTGTTCGCCACGGCGGGCACGCTGAGCCTGTTCGTGTTCGGGATGCCGGCGGTGGCCGGTATCGCGGGCATCCTGGACGAGCCGGTGACGGCGGCGTCCTGGCCTGCCGCATCACTGCCCCGATGGCTGTCCTGGACGTGCCTGTTGCTGGGCGCGGTCGCGGTCCTGTCGGCCATGGTGACCGGCCGGTCGCAGCGTGGCTCGGTGCACGCGGCGCGGCGGGAAGCCTCGGCGCTGCCCGGCGGCACCGAGATCGTCGTGTTGCCGGATGGTCGCGCCGACGCGTTCGCGCTTCCCGGCCTCCCCGGGCGCATCGTGGTCACCGAAGGAATGCTCACGGCGGTCGGAGCGGGCCGGCAGCAGGCGTTGTTCGCGCACGAGCGTGCCCACCTGACCGGGCGGCACCACCTCTTCGCCTTCGCCGCCCGGCTCGCCGCGGCCGCGCTGCCCACCCTGCGACCGATGGTCACCCTGGTCGACTACGCCATCGAGCGCTGGGCGGATGAGCAGGCGGCGGAGGACGTCGGCGACCGCCACTCGGTGGCCCACGTCGTCGGCACCGCCGCGCTCGCCGCGACCGCGCAGGCCGTACCGGCCACGGAGGACGTGTCAGACGCGCCTGGCCATCCGGCACCGGGGCGCGGCGGGCGCCGGCGCGGGCCCCTGCTGCCCGGGCGCACGCGAGCGGCACGCCCGGCGAAGCTGAGAGCGGGCGCACCCGGCCGGGGCCCGAGGCCCGGGCCTGTACCGCGGCGGGTTGCGGCTTTGCTCGCAGCTCCGCAGCGGCGGAAGAGGCTGATGCTGGTCGCGCTGCCGGCGGCTCTCGCCGCGGCGTCCTGCGGAGTGGCCGTCGAGGCGCTGATGGACCTGCCCTACCGGCGGGTCTTCGATGCCGGCGACTCGTAGGGCCGGCGGTGGCGGTCAGCCGACGATGGTCACCGGCGTGCCGAGCGGGAGAAGGTCCACCAGGCGCAGCAGATCCTCGTTGCGCAGCCGGATGCATCCCAGGCTGACGTCCGAACCGACCAGGTCCGGGCGGTTGGTGCCGTGCAGCCCGATGATCCCCTCGGCCCCGTTGAACTCGGTGATCACATCGGAGAATCCGGACAGGCCATAGGCGAACGGTCCCCAGGGGCCACCTGGATCTGCCGGGCGCAACAGCTCGGTCAGGTAGAAGGTGCCGGCGGGGGTCGGCGTAGCGCCAGTGCCGATGCCGACCGGGAGCTTCGTGAGAACCGAACCGTCCCGGAAGACGGTCAGGCGGTGCTCGGAACGGTCAACCTGCAGCTCGAACGGCGTCGTCGTCATCCTGACGTCGGCCGTCCGGACCCAGCCGATGGTGTTGTTCGGCCGCACGGGAACCTTGACCCGCAGCCAGTCAGGCTGGCGTTCCTCGACACCGAGGACCAGCGGGACCCCGCGCGGGTTCGGGTTGGCCAGGGTCCACCCTGGCTGGGCATCGCCCCGGTTCCCGAAGACCGCCAGTCGAGGGACGTCCGCGTAGGCGACCCAGCTCCAGCCGGCCGGCAGCGCCAGACCCGGATCGTCACCCGTGGGCACGCCGGCGGGGGAGGCGCTCGGGCCCGGTCGCGGATCAGGGCTCGGGCCACGGTCGGAGCCGTCCCCCGGCCCTCCGCAACCGCCCAGCAGGGCACCGACCAGCACCAGCGCACCGACCAGCACCAGTGCCCCGGCCGGCCCCATCCTCCGCGCCAGCGCCCGCCTGCGAGGTGGCAGCCCGCCGGGGACGATGCCGGGCGGCCGCCCCGTATCCGCACCCGGCGCCCGCCCGCGCTGGCACGGGGAGCGGGGAACCGAGCCCTGAAACCGGTCCACGGTCATGCCACCCCCGAGGCGTGCCCGGCGCGCCCCGCCTACCTACGGTCACGCTCGTTACTCAGGGTAGCCGTTGGAGGTGCTCGATCATGCGCAGGCCGCCACGGCGCGTACGGCTCCCGGCCGACGCCCGAGTCACTGCGCTAGCGCAGGCAGGCCAGCACCCGGTAGGCGTTCGACCGCCGGTCGCCCGTCATGTAGCGGCGGCTGGCGGCATCCCAGGCGACCGCCGCCGGCATCGCCGCCCCCATGGCCACTCCCGTGAGCACCCGTCGGGCGCGAGCCACCGCGGGGTTCGCGACCTCCTGCCAGGGCAGCGCCGGGGACGGAGCGGCCCGCTGCCACGCTCCCCACAGGGCGATCGGCGCGTCGCCACCCTGGTGCGCCCCGCCGAAGCAGACGTCGAGGACCTTGAGGCCCGCCTCGTCGAGAGCGTGGACCAGGTTGTCGGCCGGAATGAGGTGCTGGTGCTGGGGCACGAACCAGCCTGGCCAGTACGCGCCGAACCAGCGGCCGGCGGGGCACTGCGGGTTCGGTACCTCGATGATCAGGTGCCCGCCCGGCGCGAGGGTGCGCGCGGCCGCGTGCAGCTCCTCCCGCGGGTCCCGGGTGTGCTCCAGGTAGTGGAACATGCTGACGACGTCGTAACGGCCGCTCAGCTCCGCGGCCAGGTCCGGCAGGCGGCCCTGGTGCACATGATCGACCCAGCCGCGGCGCCCGGCCAGGTTGATGCTCTCGCCGATGTCCAGGCCGTCGAAGGAGGTCCCCGGCCAGACCTCGCGCGCGGCCGCGCAGAAGTGGCCGAAGCCGCCGCCGACGTCGAGCCAGCGCCGCGGCGCGGGGATGTCGAGGCGGGCCCGGGCCAGGTAGATGTCGGTGTTGCGGCGGAACAGCTCCTCGATCAGCGCCGCGCCGAGGCCGGAGTAGACGTCGCGGTAGTAGAACTCGAGCCCCTCGAGGGTCAGCCGCGGGTTCTGGAACAGGTGGCCGCAGTCGCCGCACCGGTCGTACCGGAAGACTCCCGGCTTGGCCTGCACGGAATCCGACCCGGTCAGAGCGAGGGAAAGGTCGGTGCCGCCGCACCAGGGGCACGCCGCGGACGGAGCCTCCAGGAACCGGTCGACGCCGGTGGCGAGATCGGCGCGGTACTGGTGCCGCTTCGCCGCCAGCGCGGCGGGATCGGTGGCCGGTGGCCCCGGCCGCGGCGCGCTGGCCGCCGTGAGCGGCGAAGTGAGGAAGCGGGCCATCGGCTGCCGGCGGGTGAGCGGGCTGCGCAGGAGTTCCGGCGCCGGGACGCGGATCCGCCCCGCACCGACCACCGCCGGCTGCAGCCAGGAGAGCAGTGCGGCGCCGAGAGCCCAGGCCGGGGCAGCGGTCGCGCCGGCGCCGACGGCCAGATCCCGCACGAGCGGAAGGAACGGCAGCGCTGGGTCCCAGGGCAGGGCGGCGAACTGGACAGCGATCCGGTCCCGCCCGTTCCGGGGTGTCGCCTTGCCGGACCGCGGCGCGTCGTCCTGCGTGGTGCCGCCCTGCGCCCTGCCGCCCTGTGCGGGTGCGGCGGCAAGCCCCGGCAGGATCGCCACGCCGGTCGCCGCCGGTGCGTGCAGTTTCAGCGTGGTCGTCGCGGCGGCGAGCTCCGCGCGGTCGGGCCGGGCGAGAGCCAGGCCGGAGCGGTCGAGCACCTCCTGGTCGACCAGCAGCGCGTGGTAGGCGCCTCGCCCCGGGGCGAGGCGCTGCGTCCGGTACTGCTCGGGATCGACCATGCGGGCCAGATCCAGCAACTCGTGCGCCGCCATCGTGGACGGCACCAGGTCCAGGACGGTGAGACCCTCCCGCCGCGCGTAGGCGCTCGCCGCCCGCCGCTGTGCCTCGTCAAGGTGGACGCCCTCGGCGAGCAGGAACCGGTGCGAGGGATGCACGGGTCGCCCGGCGGGCCCGATCACGGGCAGCGCCCGGACCCGGGCGCGCAGCCGCAGACCATTGGCACCGATGCCGACGCAGGCCGCGATCGGCAACCACGCGCGGCGGATGCTGGGTTTTTCCGTCATGACGCCTCCTGGACGAAAGACCGACGGGATCAGCCTGACCGGCACGGTATGCCTGCACCGCGACGGTTCGCGCGGGCCCCACCGCGAGGACGTAATGAGTGGCGTGGATACCGTTCGCACCGGTATCCGAACCGGCGGCGGGCAGGAGGTGGAATGTGCGGCGTATACGGCCTGCGGGCCTGGTCATCGTGGTCGTGGCAGCTGTGCTGGCCGGGATCACACTGTTCGCTGTGGTCAATCGGGGGCGCGGTTCTGATGACGTCGCCTCCGATCGCCTCGGGCCGTCGGCCGGCGCGGATTCCAGGGCCCCGGAGACCTCCGGCGCCGGTCAGCCGGGCCGCGAGCGCCCTGGCGACGGAACGCCGACCGGTCAGGCCGCCGACCGCGGTGCCCTCGCCGCGGGCGGCCCGGGGGGCCTTCCGGTCGAGGCGTCCCCCGAGGAGAGCCGCTGGGTCGAGGCCACCCTCGCCGGGCTGTCGCTGGAGCAGCGCGTCGGTCAAATGATCATGGGCTACGTGTTCGGGACCTCCGGATCGGACCGGGACCCGACCGCGATGGCCGGCAACCGGCGAACCTCCGGTGTCGCCACGGCGGCCGAGGCAGTCGCCGCCCACAGCCTGGGCGGGGTGATCTACTTCGACGCCGGCGGGACAGGCCCGGGCGCCCTGCCGGACAACATAGTCGACCCGGCCCAGGTCACAGGCCTGTCTGCCGACCTGCGCGCCGCGGCCGCAGTGCCCCTGCTGATCGCCACGGACCAGGAACAGGGTCCGGTCCTGCGGGTCCGTGACGGCGTGACCCTGCTGCCCAGCCAGATGGCCCAGGGCGCCACGGGTCGTCCGGACGACGCCCGTGAGGCGGCGCGCATCACCGGCACCGACCTGCGTGCCCTCGGCATCAACGTCAACTTCGCGCCGGACGCGGACGTCAACAGCGACCCCGCGAACCCGGTGATCGGCGAACGGTCGTTCGGTGACGACCCCGGCGCCGTCGGGAGGTTCACCGCGGCCGCCATCAACGGATACCGCCAGGCCGGCGTGGCGGCGGCCGCGAAGCACTTCCCCGGCCACGGCGCCACGTCGGTGGACAGCCATGTCGCGCTGCCGACGATCACCCGCGACCGCGCGGCCCTGGACGCCGTCGACCTGCCGCCCTTCCGCGCCGCGATCGCCGCCGACACCCCCATGGTCATGATCGGCCACCTGAACGTCCCCGCGCTCGACCGTGATGCCCCCGCGCCGCTGTCCCGGGCGGTGGTCGACGGCCTGCTCCGTCACGATCTCGGCTACGACGGCATCATCATCACCGACGCGCTCAACATGGCCGCGATCACCGACCACAACTCTCCGGCCACGGCGGCCGTGCGAGCCATCCAGGCCGGCGTGGACATGCTGTTGATGCCGCCGGACGTCGTCCAGGCCCGCGACGCCGTGGTCTCCGCCGTGCGCTCCGGCGCGGTCACCCCCGATCGCGTCGACGCCTCCGTACGCCGCCTGCTGCGCCTCAAGTGGCGGCTGGCCCACAGCACCCCCACCGCCCCCGGCACCCCACAGGCTCGCACCGCGGCCGCCGAGGCGATCGCCGCCCGAGCAATCACCCTGCTCGACCAGCCGGCCTGCGACCTGCTGCCCCTCGCCTAGACACCTCTGACGACTCCCACCCACGCACCACTGCAGCGCCACGTAGACCACCGACCACGCAATACAAAAAACATACAAGCACCACCACCTCCCCCAAC
>NZ_JBFLUG010000480.1:0-696 GCF_041008525.1 Parafrankia sp. FMc2
GGCTCTTCGCAGTTGACCGGAATCTGTGTTGGTCCGATTACGCGACCTTCGGACGGGCGGTAACCGTGGGTAGCCACTGGGGGCGGGTGGAACGGGAGGCGGTGTAGCGGGCGCGGCGTTGCTGGTGGGTGACGTTGCGCAGGCCGAAGGCGGTGCGGTAGGCGAGTTTGGTGAGGCGGTTGACACCTTCGGCGGCGGCGTTGGACAGGCCGTGCAGGAGGGCGTTTGTGATCTCGACGCGCCAGGTGGAGATCGTCTCGGCGAGGGTGACGATCTCGGGGACGGCCGCGCCGACGGTGGCGCAGTACTCGAAGAACCTGGTCAGGGCCCTGTTCAGGTCGGTGCGGGTGGTCGCCCGGCCGGTGCGGGTCGGGGAGAGCGCGAGGAGGTCGAGGAGCAGGTTCTTCGCGCGCCAGGCGGCGCCGATCTCGAAGCAGGCCAGCCCGCCGAGGTCGGCGAGCGTGGTCAGGATCCTGTCCCGGCCGGTCGGGGTGAGGGTGGCCGGGCCACGCAGGAGCAGTCCTTTGATCTGGTACTCGGGGTCGGTGGCCCGGCCCCGGCGGCGCCGTAGCCGGTGGGTCGCCCGGCGGCGGACGTCACCGACGGTCCTGTTCGCGAGCTGGGCGACGTGGAACGGATCGACCGCGATCATCGCGTCGGGCAGGGCCACGCGGGCGGCGGCCTGGTAGGTCGTGG
>NZ_JBFLUG010000481.1:0-696 GCF_041008525.1 Parafrankia sp. FMc2
TCGTGCCCGTGCCGTGTGCCTCGACAGCGTCCACGTCGGACGTCGACAGCCCGGCGCTGGCCAGGGCCTGGCGGATCACCCGCTGCTGGGCCGGACCGTTCGGCGCCGTCAGACCGTTGCTCGCACCGTCCTGGTTCACCGCTGACCCCCGCACGACCGCGAGGATTCGTCGCCCCGCCTGGCGCGCGTCCGACAGACGCTGCACCAGCAGCACCCCGGCGCCCTCCGACCAGCCCGTCCCGTCCGCGGACGTGGCGAACGAACGGCACCGCCCATCCGGCGACAGACCCCGCTGACGGGAGAACTCGACGAACACGTCCGGGTTCGGCATCGCCGTCACACCACCGACCAGCGCCATCTCGGCCTCACCGGCGCGGATCGCCTGCACCGCCAGGTGCAGCGCCACCAGCGACGACGAACACGCCGTGTCCACCGTCACCGCCGGCCCCTCCAGACCGAACGTGTACGCCAGGCGGCCGGAGATCACGCTGGAGGCGGTCCCCGTCAGCAGACGGCCTTCCAGCGCCTCGTCGTCCTCGGCGGCACCAATGCCGTAGCCCATGTAGGTCGCGCCGATGAACACCCCGACCGGACGCCCACGCAACCCCGTCGGATCAACACCGGCCCGTTCGAACGCCTCCCACGACGTCTCCAACAGCAACCGCTGCTGCGGATCCATCGTCAGCGCCTCACGCG
>NZ_JBFLUG010000482.1:0-694 GCF_041008525.1 Parafrankia sp. FMc2
GGGGTGAGGTGGGTGTCGAGGGCGGTGATGGTGTCGTGGTAGGCGGTGGCGAAGGTGGGGAAGGTGGCGGCGAGTTCCTGGCCCATGCCGGGGCGTTGGCTGCCCTGCCCGCTGAACAGGAACGCCACCTTTCCCGGAACCGGCCCGGTGGCGGCGTCGGTCCGTCCGCCGACGAGACCGGGCGCCGGCTCGCCCGCGGCGAGCGCCGCCAGGCCGCCGACCAGCTCGTCCCGGTCAGCGCCGACCACCACCGCCCGGTGGTCGAACAGGGCGCGGGTGTGGGTGAGGGCATGAGCGACCGCCGCGGCGGTCGGCTCGTCCACGCCGGCGAGTCGCTGGTGCAGCCGGCCGGCCAGCGTCCGCAGCGCTGCCGGGGTGCGCGCGGAGAGGATCCACGGCGGCGGCACCTCGGCCCGCGGCGTGGGGCCAGGAACCTCCGCGCCCGCCGAGGCCGTACCCGCGGAGGCGGCCTCTGCCGCGTCGGTACCTGACTCGGCGCCCGTGAGCGTTGCCTGCGCCTGCGCCGGTACCGGCACCGGTACCGGTACCGGCACCGACTCGGACGGCTCGGGGGCTTGTTCGAGGATGACGTGGGCGTTGGTGCCGCTGATGCCGAAGGAGGAGACGGCGGCGCGGCGGGGGCGGTGGACGTCGGGCCAGGGTGTGGGTTCGGTGAGGAGCTGGATGTGGCCGG
>NZ_JBFLUG010000483.1:0-693 GCF_041008525.1 Parafrankia sp. FMc2
CTAAGCGCACCGGGCTCTCCACAAGCCTCGCGGTCCTGTGCTCACCTCATGTCGTGCTCGGCCAAGGCTTCGGGATGCGGTTTCCCCGGTAGTAGTAGCGCCGAGCGCTCACTCTTGCCGGGTCGAACAGCTCCACCCCACCTTCGGCGGGCCAGATGCCGTAGCGTCGGCGTAGAACCTTCCACGGAACACGCCGGTGCTTGCGGTCCTGCCACCTGACGACCTCTTTCCAGAGGTAAGCCCTCAAGTAGCTGAAGGTCGCGTTCGAGCATCCGTACTTGAAGTACGTGGTCCAGCCCCGCAGCACCCGGTTGAGCTGGTGCAGCAGGTCTTCGAGCGTCAGGTTCGTGTTCCTCCGGCAGATCGCCTTCGTCTTGGCCATGACGGCGGCCAGCGCCTTCTTAGCCGGATAGACGTAGACGTAGTGCTTGCCGGTGCCCCGTTTTCGGTGGCGCTGAATACGCCAGCCGAGGAAGTCGAGGCCCTCGTCGACATGGGTGACCAGGGTCTTCTCCGGCGACAGGCGCAAGCCCACCGTGGACAGGACCCCGGCGATCTCCTCCCGCAACGCCTCGGCGTCGGCCTTGGTGCCCGAAACCAGCAGGCACCAGTCGTCCGCGTACCGGCAGAGCCGGTAGTTGGGCAGACCTTGACGGCGCCGCTTCGCCCGTTGGTACGGGCTGGCACCAGGGC
>NZ_JBFLUG010000484.1:0-693 GCF_041008525.1 Parafrankia sp. FMc2
GGCCAGTCGCGTTCCTCGGTCAGCAGCTCCACCGCACCGGACGTCCAGTCGATGTGCGGCGACGGGGCGTCCACGTGCAGCGTGCGGGGCAGCACACCGTGCCGCAGCGCCATCACCATCTTGATCACACCGGCGACGCCGGCGGCGGCCTGCGTGTGGCCCAGGTTCGACTTGACCGACCCTAGCCACAGCGGACGCTGGGCCGGCCGCTCCCGCCCGTAGGTGTCCAGCAGCGCCTGCGCCTCGATCGGGTCACCCAGGCGGGTACCCGTGCCGTGCGCCTCGACGACGTCCACATGCTCGGGGGCGAGCCGTGCGTCGGCGAGAGCCTGGACGATGACCCGCTGCTGGGACGGGCCGTTCGGCGCCGTCAGCCCGTTGCTCGCCCCGTCCTGGTTCACCGCGGTGCCCCGCACCACCGCCAGCACCTCATGACCGAGCCGACGCGCGTCACTGAGCCGCTCCACCAGCAGCACCCCGGCGCCCTCCGACCAGCCGGTGCCGTCCGCGGCGGCGGCGAACGGCTTGCAGCGGCCGTCACCGGCGAGACCGCCCTGCCTGCTGAACTCGACGAAGGTGTCCGGGTTCGCCATCACCGACACCCCACCCGCCACCGCCAGATCACACTCACCACGCCGCAACGACCCCACCGCCAGATGCAACCCCACCAACGACGACGAACACGCCGTGTCC
>NZ_JBFLUG010000485.1:0-691 GCF_041008525.1 Parafrankia sp. FMc2
TTTCGGGGTGACTTTGAATTCCCGGGACACCTCCGCTCGTGTCGCGCCCTCCTCGAAACGGCCGGCCGCGGCCATCCGGACCCGTTCCCTTTCCACCTGCTCGGCGGGCGTCAACCCGCCACCCGTCCCATACCTCATGTAAAAGGTTTACCCACTCGCCAGCAGCCGTCACCAGACATAGTGACACCACATATTAATCATCAGTAGCCGTAGTAGGCGAGCATCCAGCGCAGGTCGGTGTGCGTGCCCGGATCCCGGGTCGCCGTGCGCAGCCGCTCGCGCAGCGGCCCCGTGAGCGGCACGTACGCCTCGGGGATCTCCCGGCCTGTCCACGCAGCGACCTGGCGCCGTTTGGCCCCGGCTATCCGACGCACCAGCAGCACCGTCTCCGGCGGCACTGTTGCATCCGGCGGGGCCGGGAGATCTTGACCGAAAATCTTCCTGTTGGAGGACGCCGGATCCGGTCGCTGGAGCAGCGTCAACCTGCCGACCGAGCCCTACGAAGGCTCAGCTACGGGAAGATCTGCGGTCAAGATCGACTGGAGTCGCCGGATGCAACAGTGCCGTCACCGTAGCTGGGTCGGCCGGACGGGTCAGCTACGCCTGCTCGTCCGATCATCGATGCCACGGTGAGTGCCCCTCGCGGACGGCAACGTGGCCGGGCCGTCGCGGGCCCATCAGGCACGTGTCA
>NZ_JBFLUG010000486.1:0-690 GCF_041008525.1 Parafrankia sp. FMc2
GTCGGGGGTGGCAGCACTAAAACTGGCCGTCAGGACGGCGCGGCAACGAGGCCATCCCCCGACACGACCGAGGAGCCACGACCAGGCAACTCACCCAGCCGCGGAACTGATACTCCCCCAATGAGGCTGCTCGTTCGTATTCGTTGATCAGGCCGCCGAGGACGGACCGGCGCTTGATTCGTTTGTAGTGGGCTGCGTACTCGGCCAGGACGGTGCGCAGGTGCCGTTCACCGAAGATCAGCATTCGGTCAGTGACCTCGGTCCGGACGGTGCGGACGAGCCGTTCCGCGTAGGCGTTTGCCCGTGGGGTTCGGGGTGGGATCGTGACGGTGGTGATGCCGGCGTCGGCGAGGACCGCGTCGAAGGAGGCGGTGAACCCCGCGCGGTCGCGGATCAGGAACTGGAAGTCGGCAGCCCGGTCACCGAGGTCCATCACAAGGTTGCGGATCTGCTGGGTGGTCCATGGTCCGTCGGGGTGGGCGGTGACCTTGAGGATGTGGATGGTGCGGGAGCCGACCTCGATGGCAAAGAAGCAGTACAGACGCCGGAGTGTCACGGCGCAGTCGTCAGGTAGCGGGGGCGCGTTGCTGCGCCCCCGCCCCTTCAGAACCCGGCGTGCCACTCGTCGCGGCACCGGGCTCAGGCGGCCCGCGTGGGCGGGCAGGCCCTACAGGTTGCTGTCCGTGTCGG
>NZ_JBFLUG010000487.1:0-684 GCF_041008525.1 Parafrankia sp. FMc2
CGAGCACCAATCTTACAGCCTCGGTCTTGTACTCCTGAGTAAACTTCCGCCGTGTTGACCCCATCGCCATCCTTCCCTATGACAGTGAACCTCAAGTTCGCTGTCCACGGAAGCGGGATCACTCCACACCGGCCGCTCTCGGTGGAGAGCGCGTCTGCGAAGCGCGCCTGAACCTGTGCGGAGAGCGTTGGCATGAGCAGGCTGTGGCAGTAGAGGGTGGCGGCGTCGTAGCCGGCGGGTGCCAGGCCCCAGCCTTCCCAATCGAGCATGCAGAGGGTGGGCCCGCAGAGGTTGGCCCAGTGCAGGTCTCCGTGCGTGGTTACCCACGGTGCGGGTGCGGTGGTGGTGATCGGTTCGCCGAGCATCCTGGGCATGACGTCGTCGAGGTAGGGCTGCTCGATGGTGCGCCGGTTAGTGGAGACCGTGGCGAGGATGCCGAGGGAGCGGCGCAGTTCCTGAAACCATTGCCTTTTCGGTGAGTCGGTGAGCCGCCACGGCACGGTGGTGGCGGCGAGAGGTCGGAGGTGGACGCGGTCGTACAGTTCGGCGCGGTAGTCCTGTCAAGGCTCCCCGAAAACCGACCCCGTGCGGGTCTCTGAATCTTGACCCCCTGCGTCTGGTTGATCAGTTGTGGTTGGGTCGGTCCTTGGTGAGGAGCTCGCGGCGGGCGCGGGTGCGGTAGGA
>NZ_JBFLUG010000488.1:0-680 GCF_041008525.1 Parafrankia sp. FMc2
GTGATGGCCGAGCGGCGCCGGTATCCGACTGATCTTTCTGATGTCGAGTGGGAGCTGATCGCTCCGTTGATTCCCGATCCCAAACCTGGTGGCCGGCCGGTGGCGCATGAACGCCGGGAAATCGTGAACGCGCTGGCGTATTGGATACGGGCTGGATGTTCCTGGCGGCTGCTGCCGCATGATCTGCCGCCCTGGCAGACGGTCTACTACTACTGGCGGCGGTGGCGGATCGAGGGCCGTTGGGAGCAGATCCTGGCCCGGCTGCGGGAACGCGACCGCGCCGGTGGCGGCCGGGATCCGACCCCGGGGGCGGGGATCGTGGACAGCCAGAGCGTCCGGGCCGCCGACGGGGGTGGGCTGCACGGCTACGACGGTGCCAAGAAAGTCAGTGGTATCAAGCGACATCTGCTCGTCGACACCGCCGGCACCGTGCTGGTGGCCTGTGTCAGCCCGGCCAGCGTGGACGACCGCCAGGGTGCCATGGTGCTGCTGTCCCGGGCCTGCGACGTCTTCACCCGGCTCGGGCATGTGTGGGCCGACCAGGGCTACCGAGGGGAGTGGTTCCGTGACTGGGCCCGGGACGCAGTCGGTATCGGTGTCCAGATAGTGTCCCGCCGTGACGGTGGATTCCGTTCCACCTGGGCCCGGGTCGGGGACCCTCCGCGGCAGGTGCCGATGTT
>NZ_JBFLUG010000489.1:0-678 GCF_041008525.1 Parafrankia sp. FMc2
GGGCGCGGACGCTGCGGCGCAGCGCGGTGGTGGCGGCGCTGTCGCGTACGAGCGGGCGCAGCCGGCGGCGGTCGGTGCGCACGACGTCGGCCAGGACGTAGGCGTCGAACCGGTCGTCCTTGTTCCCCGCGGACCCGTAGCGGGACCGCAGGTTCTTCAACTGGCCAGGCGGGATCACGAACACCGTCAGCTCGGCCTGGCCCAGCGCGTCGACGACCGGCCCGTCGGGGCGTTCGATCCCGACCTCGGTGACACCGCGTTTCAGCAGCCGTCTGACCATGTTCTTCAGCCCGGCCGCGTCGTGGGAGACCGCGAAGCGGTCGAGGACCTCACCGTCGGCGTCGACGACCGCGACCGCGTGGTCGTCGGTGGCCCAGTCCACCCCGCCGTAGACCCGCGGCGCTGGGATCGGGTCGATACTCATCTGTGTCTCCTCGCTGTTGCACCAGTGGGAAGACACCCGGTGGTCCCGGGACACCGCAGCCGGTCGCTCACTGATCGGCGCTCTCTGGCGCGCAGCCCTGTAGCCAGTCGGGGTGTCCTGGGCCACCGGGCCTCGCGGAACTCATGCCGGACCTTCACGGTCGAGCGAGCAGGGCGATGGCCCGGTGGGGACCAGGGGCGTGTCCGAACTCTCCCATTCGCGAGTTCCGACACGAGGAAGGTGCACCAGTGAGC